>JAHFLR010000015.1:9370-13471 GCA_023244795.1 bacterium | reverse complement strand
AGAGGCGAATTGTCTGTTGACCTTTAAAAAGGTCGCTCTTCGTGGAAATTCTTTAAGCTGTCTGGCGCCAATATAGGTGGCCGCACTCCTAAGCGAGCCCATGAGGTCTTGTATAAAATTATGGATATCTCCCTTGTGCGGAATGAGCGTATATCTGCCCTCGCTGGCGCGGTGAGTATCTTTTTTGCCATAAAAATCTCTCATTGCCTTATTGGAGGAAGAGCCAAAATACTCCTTAAAAAGCTTGCCGTCTTTTTCTACTGTTTCCCCTCCGCTTTGCTCAAAACCGGAAAACAGCGATCCGCACATATTAAAGTCTGCCCCTCCGCAAAAAGCTTTTACCAGGTCGGAGGTATGTTGCTGGCCACCATCGGCGATAATCATACCAACACCATTTTCGTTTGCTATACCGTGAGCCGAATCCGCGCACTCTATAACAGCCGAGAGTTGCGGATACCCCACGCCAGTCATTTTTCTGGTGGTGCACACGGAGCCCGGGCCAATACCGATTTTTACAATATCCGCTCCGGCTAAAATAATCTCCTCAGTCATCTCGTTAGTCACAACGTTACCGGCAATAATAATATGCTCGGGACACATTTTTCTTATTTCTTTTATCGTCTCTAAAAAAACCTGCAAGTATCCGTTTGGAACATCTAAACAAATAAAAGAAAACTTATCCAGTAATTTTTTCTTTTTCATTAGTTTTAGCTGCTCGATGTCTTTTTCTCGTATACCCAACGTGTAGCAAATATAATCTGGTTTACTGAAGGTCTTAAAAAACTCTTCGTAATCTTTGATGGAGTAATACTTGTGGAAGGCCGTAATCATTTTATATTTGGAGAAAATCTTCGCCATTTCAAAAGTTCCGCAAGTGGCCATGTTAGAAGCAAAAATAGGAACCCCTCTCCACTTTTTGGGAGAATGGTAAAAAGTAAAAGATCTCTCCAGTACAACGTCTTTTCTAGATTTAAGCGTGCTCCTTTTGGGCCGGAGCAACACATCTTGATAATCCAGTTTTATGTCGTCTAGTATTCTCATGTTACTTAAAGTATACACTAATTGTCGCAGAAGAAACCTACTCCACGACTATCTGCCCCGTCATGGCCGGGTGGATACCGCAAGTATAATCGTAGGCTCCTTTTTGCTCAAATTTAAAAGACACCGAGTTCCCCTGGTTAAAAGGTGAGGAATTAAATATTGTTGATTTTATGCTGTGGGGAATGCTGTCTTGGTTTGTCCAAGTTACAGTATCGCCCGCCTTGATTCTCAATACGCTGGGGCTAAAGGCAAAATTTTTGATAGTAACCGAAGAGCCAGTTGGGGCTGACGCCACCGTGCCGGGTTGGTTACCCTGCGCCGGTTGAGATTGAGTGGTTTTAACCTCCTGCTTGGGTTGAGTAAAGTTTTTTGACCCTCCAAAATAAAGATAAACGCCTCCCGCAACTACTATCACAAAAATAGCAATAAAAGAATAAAATTTTATATCGTCCGTGCTGATCATATTATTGTTATTAATCTTTTAATTCTACTGCGCAAAAATAAGCGCCGGCGAGTTGGCTTTTTTCGTAGACAGGGCATCCCGTTGGGCAAAGACACATTTTTGAGCTGTCCATCGCGCACTCAGACTTTGTTCTGGCGCAAAAAAGCCGCTCGGCTTTATTTTTATTACAGTCGGTATAAAGAGGACACCTGATACAAATGCACTCGCCAAAATTTTCCGCATTGTTTTTGGGCTTCATGTTTTTTTATTTTTATTTATATAATTTTTTCTTTGATACGTGCTCATAATCGAATTTATGGCCGCATTCCGGGCATTCTAAAATAGTTCTAGCAAAATTTACCGTATTCTCCACCAAATCGGAAAAGATTTTTACGATTGTTTCGTCTTTTTCGAGCCTGCCTCTATCGGATTTGGTGTCCTCCGTGCTCTCGCCTACCCAGGCCGCGTACGCTTGGGGAGGAAAAATTAAACCCATCTCGGTTAAAAAGTTCATTAGATTGCCTGCTACGTGCTGGTAGCCATCTTCGTGCCCCAAAATCATTAGCCCGCCTATTTTGTTTTTTACCACCACTTTATGATGGACGGAGTTCATATTCTCCAGGGAATTTAAGCGCTCCACAATAAGCTGCATTAGCTGGGATTGGTTGCCCCAATAAATGGGCGTAGAAAAAATAACCACATCGGAGTTTATGATACCATCGTAAATTTTTATCATCTCGTCGGTTTTATCCATCTGAGTTATGTGGCACGGATGCACGCACGCCTTTGCGTTTACAGAATAATGATGCGCGCACGGTTTAAGATTTAACTCCGAGGCCACAACAATCTCCTTTTCCACATTCTGGTCTTTAAGCGCGTCAAAGGCCTGCTTCATTAAGTAATAAGTGTTGGACTCTTTGCCTCTGGCCGAAGTGCAAACTCCAAAAAGTTTTAATTTTCTCATATATTAAAATAAGCTGATAAACCAAAAATGGCGTGGATGATGCTTAACAAAATGGCGATAGAGGCCATCACCGGGTGCCACTTAAAGGGTAATGTTTTGATGCCTCTAAAATTTAAAAAGCCAATGAGCGCGGTAAACCAAAGAGAAAGAGCGGTAAGGATGCCGGTGTACATTATAAGCGGCTTGCCAAAAACTAAAAAATAAGCAATTTTAAGAATCATAATAATCTATGGTTTTTATTATATCATATTTTTACACTGTGTTTTAAACATTGACAAAATATACCGAGAGTGAGAATATATTAACGAATCGTACAACCCACAACCCATAGCAACAGGAGGAAAGCCGTGAGCCTGCAGAAGTCGCCTTGCGTGGAGTGCCCCGACAAGAGAAAGCCCAAGAACAAGGGCAGGTGCACCAGGTGCCCAAGGATCGCCGAGATCAGGGAGATGCTCTTTGAGCGTCGCTTCGAGCCCGCCGGGATCCAGGGCTCCTCGCTCTCGCTCCTCGGCGGCGGCGACGGCGGCCGCGCCGGCGGCCACCACCCCGCTCAACCCTGAGCTTTCCTCCCTGCTCGGACCGTAATGGTCCAAAAGCCCCGCCAGAGTTTCCGGCGGGGCTTTCTTTTTTAAAATATTTTTCCAGTTTGTAGATTACTCCAAGACCAAACCTTTTTTAATAATGGGATAGACCCAAAACATCATCAGCACCACCCAAATAGTATTAATCTGCACAAAAGCGGTAAAAGCATGGTCAACAAAAAATATTCTCCAAATTACAGTACCCAGACCAAAAACCACTAGCGCCATGTGAGGTAAAATCAACGAGATGTCTCTTTTGTTTGGCCCGGCCAGTTTGCTGGTAACTTTATATTTTGTTTTGAGCGGCAAAAGAGAGAGCACCAGTGCCTTTAGGTAAACAGGAGAAAGCCCCGCCCAAAAAGAGGAGGTGGAAAAATTTCTTCCGCTTAAAAAATAATAGAACAAAATAATGGCTAAGAGTGATGGCCCCCTAAATAGCGGGTACCAAATCTCATTTTTTATAATATGGCTATTTGCAATAAGGGTAACCGGCGGCAACAAAAACAAAATCGTAATACCGACAGCGCTCACAATATAGGCCCAAGAGAGCTCAATGTAGTGCATTCTCTGTCTAAAACTTAATCCCCTCCTAAATAGCGGAGATTTTTTAAAAAAGATTCTCAAAGTATCCAGCGCCCAGGTGCCTCGTTGCTTATAAATATTAGAGAGATCTTGAGGCGCGGTGCCAATAGTATACGGTTTATTAATATACAAGGTCTTGTATTGTTTGGAATGCAAAACATAAGAAGTGTATAAATCTTCTACCACGTTCCAAGTTTGGAATCCTTCTATATCCATAATGGCGGCCCTTCTGTAAAAAACACCCGAGCCGCAAGACATGGCGGCGTTATCGGCGTTTTTGCCGGGTTGCATATGCTCGTAAAAAAGAATGTCATGATTAAAATCTTCGTCCGGCACCATAAAACTTTGGCGGGTAGTTACCATTGCCAATTTATGATCGCCCTCAAAGTATCCGATTAAATCCTTGGCAATATTTGGTTCGGCGATTTGGTCGCTATCAAGTACCAAAATAAATTCGCCGTTAGAATTTTCCATTCCAAAGTTTAAATTCC
>JAHFLR010000015.1:5992-9360 GCA_023244795.1 bacterium | reverse complement strand
AATTCCCCGCCTTGCTGTGGATTTTATCTGGACGACTTAAATAAGTGGCTCCATATTTTTGCGCAACTTCCATTACATCTCTTCGCCCACCGTCATCAAGCACATAAACTTTTTTGTTGCTGTAGTCTATATTAACGGCCGCTTTAAGTGTCGGTTCCAAAATGCTGATTGGCTCGTTAACAATGGTTAAAAACACATCCAAGCTTGGCTCGTTGTTTGAGTTTATTTTGTAAACAGGGTGCTTTTTTTGAGTCCAGTGGTTAAATAAGAAAAGGAAGGTCAAAGACGCCACTAGCGCTTCAGCTAAAAACAGCAAAAACCCAAGGAAACCAATGGTATTTTGGGAAAGCCATGTCAAATAAACGATATTTAAAACCGCAGTTATAAGGCCGAACGCTTTAAGGTTTTTATTCATGCCTATATTTATAGCAAAATACTTGACATTTGTCAAGCTATATAATATAATACTAACCAGCAATAGAAGAGCACATTGTGAAATGGAAAAAGAGTTCAACTATAAAAATTCTCATGAAAGGGGGGTGGTAAAGGATGTGGTTCGTCGTCGGTCTTATCGCGGGAATGATCATCGGCGCTCTGATTCAAATGTGTCGCGCGGCCAGCAAGGCCGACGACGCGATGGATCAGGAAGCGGCGACGCGTAACACGCGACTTCAACAACAGTAGATCCCCACAACCCGCTCCGGCAAGCGTCGGGGCAACAAGGAGAACGCCATGAAGAAGGAACTGAAGGACCTCGGCATCATGTTGGTCATCGGCATCGTCGCCTGCATCGGCATCATCGGGGTCTACGGCCTCGGCACCGCCCAAGCCGCGAACGAGACCGTCACCGTGACGGCCGTCCGCAGCACCGACGGCGCGCCCATCCCGGGTGCGCTCGCGGTCGCCATGGACAGCACGAAGAACCCGTGGGCCACGATCGGCACCGCCACGACCAACGTGGGCGGCGTCGCGGTCATCGCCTTCGATGACGGCATTCTCGGCCACGAGACTGGCGGCGACGACAGCGGCCACCACAGCCTCACGGCAAGTGGCGACAGCAACGTCAAGGTGGTCGTCACCGGACTGGGATACTTCGACTCCTTCTTCAACGGAGGCGGCCCCGCAACGGGCTACTTCTGGGATGCAAAGAGCGTGGTACTCTCCGCCGGAACGGCCAACCTGGTCGTCCGGATGGCACCCAACCCCATCGCCATGACGGCGGTGACGCTCCTCAACGGGAGGCCCACGAGTGGCAAGTTCACGGTTCCGCCTTCGGGTGGCACCGTGGCCATGCGAGTGACGGCCCAGAACACGAGCCGACGGCCCGTAAGCATCACCCTCCAGGGTGTCGCATACGGGCCGAGCGTCGCCCCCAGCTCGCTGGGGGTCGACAAGCTCATGAGCCCCGGCCCGCAGAGCATCGTGCTCCGGCCGCGGCAGAAGGTCCGTAAGACCTTCAGGCTCAAGCTTCCGGCCAACGCGCCCGGAGGCGTCACCTACACCATGCGCGCCGAAGCGCAGGGTGCCTGGATCGGCTACGGGGCGAAGGAGTTCTTCTTCACCAAGTAGCCTCTGCGAGCACTGCGAGTAGTTGAACCTCGTTTCCCCAGGGCCCGGTGCGTTCGCGCATCGGGTCCTTTTTCTTTCTTTTTTAATAAGAACATTGGTGATATAATTTACTCCATGAGAACTTTTAAACGTTTTGTAATTATTACTATGCTGGCCTCTTTTTTAGCATCGGCGGCTACCAGTTTGGTTAAATTTCCCGAGTTAAAAAAATATTTTCTCTTTGCCTATAACTACGCCCCCGCCTCAAAAATATCGATGATCCACGACTGGAGCGGGATTGTTTTAATTGTTTCTATAATCCTGCATCTTATTTTAAAAAGAAGAGGATTGTTGGAGGCCTTCTCCGGCGACTATCAAATCCCAAAAAATATCTCCCGGGCAATTTATGTTTTAATCGGCGTGGTTTTGGCAGGTCTTGCCGTATATTATTTTAAAGGATTGCCGCCGCTAATTCGAAAGCCGATAGATCTTTCCAGTGTGGAGGTAAGAGACTACAAAGGAGAGAAGCTGGATTCTATAAACGATTTTAGATAAAACTCTATCGCCGGCCCTCAATACATAGATAAAAAAACATACAAACTGGAGATCTCCGGCTTGGTTGATAAGCCATTAAGTTTAAGTTACGACGACGTGCTTAAAAATCAGCCGTACCAAAAAGTGGTTCAGCTAAACTGCGTTGAGGGTTGGAGCGCCAAAATATTATGGGAGGGAGTTTTGGTTAAAGATCTGATTAAAAATATAGGCATTAAGCCCGGGGCCAACACTATTATTTTACATGCCGTTGACGGCTACTCTACCTCTTTCCCCCTAAGCTATGTTTTGGATAACGACATTATGATGGCCTACAAAATGAACGGAGTAGAAATTCCGCCCGAGCGCGGCTTCCCCTTCCAGCTTATTGCAGAACAAAAGTGGGGATATAAATGGATAAAATGGATTACTAAAATAGAAATCTCCGACAATGCCAATTATAAAGGTTTTTGGGAGACTGCCGGATATAATAATAATGGCGACCTTAACGGCCCCAAATTTGATACAAAATAAAAGATTATAAACCTAATAAAATAATATGAAAGGCTACGTAAACAACATAAGCAATTTAACGGAAGAAAATAATAATTTTAGAAAGGTACTTTACACCTCCAAGCACAGCCAGCTAGTTTTGATGTCATTAAAACCAAAAGAGGAAATCGGTATGGAGGTGCACAACGATAATGACCAATTTTTTAGATTTGAGATGGGTCAGGGCAAGGTCATTATTGATGGGAACGAGTATGAGGTGGGGGCAGACTTTGCCGTTATCGTACCGGCTGGCTCCCAGCACAACGTTATAAACACCTCGGAGACAGGGAACCTTAAACTTTATACTATTTACTCCCCCGCTCATCATAGAGACGGCGTTATCCACGAGACCAAAGAACTCGCCGAAAAGGATAACGAACATTTTGACAGCGTAACCACAGAGTAAAATGCGCAAGCGTATCATCGTCAAAATTGGGACCAAAGTTCTCTCAAAAAAGAACGGCCGTATTGATGAGTCGGTGCTCGGAGACATCGTCAAACAAATCGCTAAAATAAAAAAGGGTGGGGCCCAGATGATTTTGGTTACCTCCGGCGCCGTCGGCTCTGGCAGGAGTTTAATTAAGCTCGCAAGCAAGGTTGAGACCATGCCAGACAAACAAGCATTTGCCGCTGTTGGCCAAGTTAAACTTATGGAGGCTTACTCCAAACTTTTTAGCAGATTTGGCTACCTTTGCGCGCAAGTTTTGGTAACCAAAGAAGATTTTAGAGATAAAGTG
>JAHFLR010000015.1:0-5982 GCA_023244795.1 bacterium | reverse complement strand
AAAGTGCATTATCAAAACATGCGTAATTGTTTCTTAAATTTGCTTAGAGACGGCATCATCCCCATTGTTAACGAAAACGATGTGGTAGCCATTGGGGAGCTAGTTTTTACCGACAACGACGAACTGGCGGGGTTAATAGCCAACCAGCTTAAAGCCGATACGGTAATCCTATTAACGAGCGTAGAGGGGGTACTGGGCGGCGAGCCATGCGGCAAAAAGCCAGAGATTATCTCGCAGATAAACTTAAAAAATATCGCTTCTTTCCAAAAATATATTACAAAAGAAAAAACGAGTACCGGCCGTGGCGGTATGGCCACCAAATTTGCCACTGCCAAAAACTTAATGCTCCGCGGTATTGCCGTTTATATTGCCAACGGCAAAAGAAAAAATGTTTTACTGGAGATAATGAGCGGAAAACCGGTAGGAACAAAATTTATTCCGCAGTAGTTTTTTCTATTTTTTCGTCTTTGATTTTATTTAGAATCTTCTTTACCGGCGCTAAAGTGACGTCGTCGTAGGCGGAGATAGCCACGACATTTTTATTTAATTTTTTAGCTTTTACCAACAAAGATTTGAGAGTCTTTTCGTCTACCTCGTCTGTTTTGGTAATTATCAAATACTCCGGCTTTTGGGCAAGCAACGGGTTATAGATCCCCAGCTCTTTTCTTATGGTTTTATAATCTTTTCCTATGTCGGTAGAGTTAGCTGCCAAAAAATGAAAGAGCGTTTTGGTGCGTTCAACATGACGCAAAAATTTATGCCCCAAACCCTTACCCGCGGAGGCCCCCTCTATAAGACCCGGGATGTCGGCCAAAATCAGCTCGTAGTAAACACCGAGGTTGGGCTCCAGTGTAGTAAACGGATAATTGGCCACCTTGCTTTTGGCGTTGGTTAGTAAATTTAACAAAGTTGATTTACCAACATTGGGCAGACCGACAAATCCCACATCGGCTATTAATTTAAGTTCCAAACGCAAATCAAACTCCTCCCCAGGGAGCCCGGGTTGGAACTGTTTGGGGGTAGTATTGATAGCAGAGCGAAACTTATAATTTCCTTTTCCTCCATGGCCTCCTTCGGCAGTAACCAGTCGTTGGCCAATCTTATCTATCTCGTAGTCAATATTGCTAGTAAGGTTATGAATAACGGTTCCGACGGGAACATGCAAGATTAGGTCCTTGCCGTCTGCCCCGTCAACAAAATTGCCGGCGCCGGGCCAGCCATCTTGGGCCTCTAACTCTTTTTTATAGCGAAATTGCTCAAGCGCATTTAAATTAGGCACCCCCTCAAAAACTACGCTACCGCCGTGGCCACCATTGCCTCCATTTGGGCCTTTTTCCATTTTAGCAGTCCTAAAGGCAACCGCCCCTCGGCCGCCCTTTCCGGCAGCAACTCTTATAGAAACTTCGTCAATTAACATAAACTGATTGTAGCCCAAAAACTGGCTTTTACCAACACGGACTTGACATTTGTTACCATTTATTGTTATAATATATACCAGTAACAGGACCTTGATTCTCTAACAAACAACTCAACAGAAGGAGAACGACAATGAAAAAGATCGGGCTGTGCCTCGCGCTGTGCCTCGTCATCTTCGGATTGAACACCAGCAACGTACTGGCCGACACCGACAACCCCCACATCAACGTGGCGGTTGTCGATTCGGCGACCGGCCTGCCCATCGAGGGTGTCGCCATTCACCCGTGGCAAGACAGCCGGAACTGGTACACAACGCAGGACGGACAGACCGACTCGTCTGGGAAGGCAATCGTAGATGTGTCGGAGATAGATGTGTCGGAGACCGCCATCCAAGATATCCACGATGTCTTCGTGGCAGCCACGAAGGACGGCTACTACCAGAACTTCTCGGGCAACGCCTCCTACTGGGAGGAGGCCTCCCCCGTTGTGTTCAGCCAAGCAGGAGAGGCCAACGCCGTACTGGCCATGGCCAAGATCCCCTTCGGGATCGAGCTGTGGGTCTACGGGATTAAGCTTCACGACTGGAGCCACGTAGACATCTCTCATGATGGGGGTATCTTCCCCGTCAGAGCGAGAATCACCAACCGAACATCGCGGCGAATGAGAGTCACCGCCAAGCTCGTGGTGCTCGGCCCGTCAAAGGGCAGCACAGATGTTGACCACGAGCTCAACAAGACTTTGGGAGAGAAGAATCTCCTCCTAAAGCCCGGGCAGTCCCGGTCGGTCAGGTTAGTGGTGAACATGCCCGCAGGTCTGCGTGATACCGTCTACCGCCTCGCCTTTGGGGTGGAGCGGGGCTGGGCCACTGGCGAACGCAAGTGGTTCCAGGTCTGCAAGGGCGACTACTGCTCAGACTAGGTTGAGTTTACCAAGGGCCTCGCGCTGTTTCGCGCGAGGCCCTTTTCTTTTTAAAAACAGGAGTTAGTTGTGTCATAAATCTAGGTAAATCTGATATAATAAGCCCATAGATGAGACCGAGGTTTTACAACTTTAACTGCAGAGAATCTAACGCTCTTGACCTAAGGCAGGCCGAGGCGGTTTTAAAATACGAGCCGGACATTATTTTTTTAGAGTACCCCAACAACAATAAAACTCTCCGTCCTATTAAAAAACCAACTAAAAAATTTTCTCCTCGGGCACTTCGAGCAAGCCCCTGGGCTAAATCAGATTTGATAATGTGGAAGAACATAGAATATTTATGGAAAAAGGGATTAAAAACGAAAGTCTATGCCGTAGACGGCCCGAGTGAGCTAACCGAACAATTTAAACTCGCCTGGCACAATACATACCCTTGTGCGGCAAAAAACTGGTTTTGGTGGGTGCGCGTTTACTTAAGAGAGCGGATGATGTCTACTCAAATTAACCAGGTATTAAAAAAATATAAAGAGAAAAATAACCCCACCGTTTTAATTTTTTTACAAAACTTCCATTGGCAGCATGTTAAATTTTTACTTAAAAAACCCTCAAAAGAAAAAGTATGGAAATACTACTTTGGAGACTTCGAAAAAGAAATAACCAAAAAAGAAGTTCCGAAAACATTAAAAAGAGAAAGCGACATTTTTTATAAATATTGGCAAAAATTCCCACTTTGAGCACCAAGCCACCTAGAGAAAAAATCATAAGATGGATTCTCCAAGATAAATACAAAAATAAGTCCAACCCTGGGATTGCCAAAGATCTGGCCAGAATAGACTCCGGAAAATCGTTAGACTACATTATCGGCTGGAAGCCGTTTTTAAACTGCAAAATAGACCTCTCTTTTAAGCCTCTGATTCCCCGCCCCGAGACAGAATTCTGGACGGAGCAAGTAATAACAGCGATCAGGGAGCGCTCGCCGTTGCCAGTTAAGGTGTTAGACATTTTTTCCGGTTCTGGATGCGTGGGCGTTGCCGTTTTTAAAAATACTAAAAAAACTTTGGTTGATTTTGCAGAAATAGACTCTCGCCTGGCTAGGCAAATCTCGCTAAACTTAAAGTTAAACAGAATTTCTCCCAGGCGGTACAAAGTAATTAAATCCGATATCTTTAATAAAATCAAAGGTAAATATGACTTTATTCTCTCCAATCCTCCATATATTCCTACCAATCGGACCTCAAAAGTTCAACGAAGTGTTTTAAAAAACGAACCGCACAAAGCACTTTTTTCCGGTACTGATGGTTTAGAACACATAAAAAAATTTCTAAGCCGGGCGAGTGAGCACCTAAACGCTAATGGTCAGATATGGATGGAGTTTGGTATGGGCCAAAAAATCGCGATAGAAAAAATAATCAGGCAAAAATATCATCACTGGCAATTTAAAAAAGATCAATATGGCCGGTTGAGATTTGTAATTATATTTTGGGAGTAAAAATTATATAGATGATGGCCACTAATAAGACGGCGATAACGGAAGAAAAAATAATCACCGGAGTTTTGTTTTTTTGCCAAAAACTTTGCGTTTCCGTTTCTGTGGCAACATTTTTATTCTCTAGCGCGTTCATAGCTTCATCTGCCTTGTCCGCAGCGAGAGAATAATTACCTCCCGACAGAAGGTCTTTTGCTTCGCCGAGAGTGGCCAGAGCGCTGTTTTTAATCTGCTGAGGCTGGGAGGAAAGAACGATTTCCGCCTTGGTAATAGCGATTTTAGCAACAATAGAGGCCTTCCTTAAATCTCCGCTGTCGACTAATTGTTTAGCCTGCAACAATAAATTGCCCGCTTCTTTATCTTGGGAGAGATCTACCCTCTCCTGATAATAACTCAGATCAAAAGAACAGGTATCAAAATCATCATTCCAGTGGCCGCCACAGCAAATGCCGGAAGAAAAATAACACCCCCCGCCACACTCCGAACCATCGCAGGCGCATTTATGATTTTCTATTACAAATTTATCGTTACACTTGATTGGGGTGCAGGAGCCATTTACGCAAGAATCTTTTGACGCGCAGTTGGCATCGCTTTGGCATTTTATAGGAGTCAGACTTTGGCAGTCCTCTATGGCTAAAAACTCACATCTGTTATTAACACACTTTTCGGTGGTGCACCCGTTAAAATCGTTACAGTCAGTGTCTTGGGCGCAACACGTTATGTCGCCGGAAACACATAGCCCCGGGATTCTCCCGTCGTCGCTGCATGTTCTTTTCCCGGTGCAAGACCCTACGACGCAGTCGGTTGTAGATTTTGGGCAACACTGGATATCACTCGGCAGAACGCATGCGCCATAGCTATTGCCACAGCTATTGCATTGTTTTGAGCCGCTGAGGGTGGAACACTTTTGACCATTTATAGAGGACGAGCAGTTGGCAGAAGCGCCGGGACTGCAAATTGGATTGCTCGTTCTGACACAAGAGCCCCAATAACCGTCCGCATCGCACGTTTGTTTTCCATTACAAATATTTGAAGTATCGCATGTTCTGGTTTGTTTGGGTTTGCAGGGCGGGCAAGCGCCACCAACCTCGCAACCATTGCCCATGTTGCCGTCGCAGTCGGTAAAACCTTTGGAGCAACCGCACATGCCACTGGCGCAATCAACATTGAGGCCTCCGCATTCACAACCATTTTTAAAGTCTCCGTCACAATTTTTAAACCCGGCGCTGCAATGACAGGATCCCTCGTAACAATAAGAATTGGAACCACAATTAACATTGGTACACAAAAGAAATGGCCCCTTGTTAATATCGGCTCGGCAAGCACTACCGGCAAGTAGAGCAACAAAAAGAAAAAAGAGAATAACGAAAAATTTCCCCCCAGAATAAAAACCGGTACTTTTGCTAAACATACAGATATTATATCTTGATTATTCTATATTCTCCAATCTGTGGAACTTCTCGTGTTGTCTTATTTTTTCTATCGCTTTGGCCTCTATTTGCCTGATTCTTTCTCTGGTTACACCAAATTCCTTGCCTACCTCTTCCAAAGTATGGGTAACTCCGTCCCCCAAGCCGAACCTCATTCTCAATATTTTTTGTTCTTTCGGACTTAAGTCGCTTAATATCTCTTCTATTTGATCTATTAATATTCTTCTAGACGTCTCCTCTTCGGGAGACAGTATTTTATCTTCTTTTACAAATTCTCCAAGCGTGGACTTATCTTCGTCGTCTCCTACCGGCAACTCCAAAGATATGGTGTCCTGATCGATTTTTTGAATCTGATGTATCTTCTCCACCTCAACACCCATTTCGTTGGCAATCTCGTCTGGTAAGGGGTCTCTGCCAAGCTCCTGCGCTAATCTTCTGAGCACTTGTTTGTATTTGGATATCGTTTCCACCATGTGGACAGGTATCCTAATGGTTCTGGCTTGATCGGCGATTGCCCTGGTAATGGCTTGCCGGATCCACCACGTGGCATAGGTAGAAAACTTGTAACCCTTTTTCCAATCAAATTTTTCTACTGCCCTAAACAAACCAAAATTCCCCTCTTGGATAAGATCCAAAATGGTAAGATCGGGGCTTCTGCCCACATATTTTTTGGCGATGGAGACCACCAAACGCAAGTTGGCCCTAATGAGAATATTTTTTGCTTCTTCGTCT
>JAHFLR010000065.1 GCA_023244795.1 bacterium | reverse complement strand
TACGTACGTAGTTTGCTTTTACCCGCCTTGCGGCAGATTTAAAGTTAATAGGTGTAAAACAAACCAAACCCTATCAACTCGATTCTCTTAGTTTTGGCACGGCGTCGAGACTCCGCCTTGCCTATCTCAATGATGACGTCTAGCTCCGCTTATTGAGAATTGGCGGTTAGACGAGAGTTAAGCGTATGCTAACTCTGGAGTGCGTGTAAATGCTGCACTTCTCTGTTTGTTAGAAGTTTAGCGAGATTCTAACAGCTCGGAACGCATGTTTTGTTACGATTATTGTCGAGGCCAATACATCCCCCTAAACCTGATAAATTGAATTTCAATTTATCAGGTCGGGCGATCCGCCTGTGAGGCGGATTTAGCCACTAAACCAAATGAATTGGGTCGGGCTAGCCACTAAACCAAATGAATTGGGTCGGGCTAGCCACTAAACCAAATGAATTTGAAATTCAACTTATTGAGTCGGGCGATGATTCTCTTTGAGCGAGCCTGGCCATATAATCTTTTAGGATTTTCTTTTTTATTTTACCGGACCAAAGGCTTTTAAAAAATCTTTCCCTCGAAAACGCTTCTGACTTATCAACGAACTCTTCCTTATATATTAACTCAAGCGGTCTCCTAAATTTTGTTGCTTTTACGTGCCCGTTGTTGTGCCTAATGATTCTCTCGTCAACGTCGCTAGTACACCCAACATATAATCTTCCGTCCCGCTTGCTAAGTAATATATAAATACTATACATCTATTTTTCTTTCAAAATTCTTCTCAATGTTCTATCGGTTTCTCTCTTTTTTATTACTTCTCTTTTGTCGTGAGCTTTTTTGCCTTTGACCAAACCGATTTCCATCTTGATTTTATTGGCTTTATTATACAACTTTATCGGTACTATTGTCAACCCCTTCTGCTGGGTCTTGCCCTCTAAGTATTTTATTTCTTTTTTGTTGAGCAAAACTTTTATGGTTCTTTTTTCCTCCGCGTCTAACGACATATTTTTGGCCTGGTACGCCACGATATCTAACCCCACCACAAACGCCTCCCCCCCTCTTATTAAAACGTGCGAGCCAACAAGAGAGCCCCTGCCGTTTTTGAGCGATTTAACCTCCCATCCGCGCAATTCTAAGCCGGCCTCAAATTTCTCCAGGATCTCGTAATCAAAATATGCTTTTTTGTTTTCTAACAGGCTCATTGATTAGATGCTACCAGTTATTTGACACTCTCTCAACTTATTGCTTTTTAGTTATTCCGTGCTAGCTTTAAAACAGAACAAGAACTTCAACCAAAGAGGGAGGAAGCAATGAAGCCGCACAACGGAATTACCGACGAAGTTGCAATTGGGATTGTAAGGCTTTGGACGCCCTCGCGTGGCATCATTGATCCGATTTGCAAAGTCGACCAGCGACGGCCGAACCAGCAGGAGGCAACGGTTCACCGCCTCGACAAAAGCGGGTCCCACTTCTCAACAGTGGTGGTGCGCGCCTTGCTCGTAATCGAGGAGACCTGGCACAAGCATTCTTGCTGCTGCCGGCATTAGCTTCTCCGATTGCCCCATTTCGCCCCCCGCGGCGCTATACCGCGCGGGGCTTTTCTTTTGCCATTCTCCCTTTACTTATTAATAATTTTCTGGTATCTTATTAATTACAAGTTTTGAGTTACCACAGAATAAACAACAGAATAATGGCGCCGGAGTTGAGAGTTATCGACGAGGAGGGCGCTAATCTCGGAGTTCTTCCGACAATCGAAGCGCTAAAAATGGCGCAAGAGAGAAATCTTGACTTGATAGAGGTTTCCGCAACGGCTGTTCCGCCGATTGCAAAAATAATGGAATATGGTAAATTCCTTTATCAGGAACAAAAAAAGGCCAAGGTGACGAAGGGCGCGACCACCGAGACCAAAATCATTAAAATAACCCTGGGCACCTCCGAGCACGATTTAGAGCTAAAAGCCAAAAAGATATCGGAATTCTTAAAGGCCAAAGACCGAGTCGTTATTAGCTTGGTTTTAAGAGGCAGGGCCAAAGGGGTAGATAGAAGGTTCGCCCAAGAGAGAATGGAGAGAATCTTAAAATTTATTACCGAGCCTTACAAAGTTGCCTCCCCCGCCAAAAGCGGCCCGGCAGGCATAACAATAACAATAGAACATAGTAAGTAAAAAGTTTATAAAGTAAAAAGTCCATAAAGAAAAGATGAACGGAAAAACAAATAAATCTTTTACAAAAAGATTAAAAATCACAAAGAATGGAAAAGTTATAAGGAGAAAATCTGGTATTAACCATTTCCAAGCAAAGAAAAGCAGAAAGAGTCAGCTCAACAAAAAGCAGACAGAGAATTTTATTATCAAACCGAAATTATTATCCAGACTAATAGACAACTAATATGGTTAGAGTAAAGAGAGGAGTCATCGCCAACAAAAAGAGAAGAAATGTCTTAAAACAGGCCAAAGGTTTTCGTTTTGACAGAAAATCAAAACAAAGAGCGGCTCATGACGCATTGATGCACGCCTACAGGCACGCGTTTGCCGGCAGAAAAGATAAGAAGGGAGATTTTAGAAGAGTGTGGCAAGTAAAGATTAACGCCGCCATTAGAACAGAGGGGATGAGCTACAGCGTTTTTATAGACAAGCTTAAAAAAGCCAACATCTCACTAGACAGAAAAGTATTGGCCCAGCTGGCCGAAACCCAACCGTCTATCTTCCAAAAACTAGCCGAAAAGGTTAAATAACCCTTAAGCCACCGGCCTCCAGCCACCAAATAAAACTTATCCACAAATCCGCCCTAGGCGGATTTGTTTGTTGGGGGTATAATCATTAGTGGAAATACTTTAACAGGGATCAATCGAGAAGGATGCCTAAGGCATAAAAAATCAATAAAAAGTTGCCCCGCGCAACATCGCCCCAGTCATCCTCTTCAACCGATCTCATCCCCGCCACTTTGCCCTTTCACAATCTCATCTTCGGACTTCGGTCCGCTCCCATGGGTCACCTCGGTGACCCTTTTTCTTTTGTAAAAAATTTTTTCTCAAAAACAAAACGCTATTTTAAAGAACATATCGGAGCGTAAGCAAAAAGCAGGGGAACTTGATTTTCGAAGCCTTTTCCCTCATGATGCCAGCGCAGAAAATTAAGTTCCCCTGCTTTTTGCCAAGATAAGCGCCTTAGGAATTTTTTTAAAATCATTTAATAGTGTTTCGCGCATGCCACCGTTATAAAGAGCCGCGGCCGGATGGTAGAGAGCAAAAAAATGTTGCTTTTTAGGCGACCCACCAGAGTTTAGCCCAAAATCTTTAATAAGCAGCTTGCCATGCGCCTCCGATATTTTTTCGTCGGGGAAAAAGCGGTTCATGCTGTGCCTGCCCAAAAACACAATCAGTTTGGGCTCTATTATTTTTATCTGCTCCAGCAGCCACGGCCAGCAGGCCTCCGCCTCCTCCGGCAACGGGTCGCGGTTCTCCAGCGGGCGGCACTTAACCACGTTGGCAATGTAAGTATCCTCTCTCTTTAAACCAATCTTCTCCAGCATTTCGTCTAAAAATTTGCCAGCCGCGCCCACAAACGGCCGGCCAAGTTCGTCTTCCTTTTTACCCGGCCCCTCGCCGATAAACATTATTCCCGCACTGGTGCTGCCCTCTCCGGGCACCACTTGCTTGCACCCCGCGCGCAAAACACACCGGCTGCAGGCCGCCATTTTTTGGTTAAGCTCGTTGAGTTTTTCCTGCTTGGTCATTGTGTTAATGTTTGGATTATACTTTCCTATAAAGCTATTTACAAACATGCCCCCAGGGATAACCGCCGATTTGTGTGTTAATATTTAATTATGTTTTTAATCGT
>JAHFLR010000014.1 GCA_023244795.1 bacterium | reverse complement strand
TTATCTTTTGTGTATTTATCACCTCCATCCGAAGACTTAAAAATCGTTCCATTTTCGTACCATTTATCCTCTATTGGATATTTACCCGCAGCAAAAAGAGGAAGTTTTTCAAGATAATTATCGCTACGAAGATAAAAACCGTTGCCATTATAAATTGCTGTCCTGAATAAATTTGATAACATTCTTGGATTTTCAAAAGAAAAAGATTGTGCAACCAAATATCCAATAATATTTTTACTGCGTAGTGGAGAGATTCTAATTTTTACATCCCTGCTTTCTTTCCCATCATACCCAACAGTAATTCCTTTTTCATCATCACTTAATTGCCTTTTGTCATATAAATCGGATAATAAATTATGTACTTTATTTAATTTAAGTTTTTGTAAAAATCGTATCTCATCATCTGATGTATCTAAAGTCTTTTGATTATCTAAATCGTAAATCTCCATATCAAAAATGTCTTGTTTTTTGCCTAGATTATTCCAATAGACACAGGACAGAGCTGACGCACCAGCATGAAAATGTTTACGATTAAAAATGAAACCCTTAATAAATTTTTTATTCACTAAATCTTGTGATTTAAAATATTTTACTGGGGAGAATAAAACATAACCATCTGTTTCCTGTCGTAGATACTTTTCAAAACCAGACCAAATAAATAAATTGGCTAGGTCATTTTTTGCTACACCCTTAACTTTATTTTTCATTTCCTGGGCTATGAAACTTTTTTTCCAACTAGCCCCTCGTTCTGTTCTTGCTTCATTTGTTTGGATAGCTCCGGCTTCTGCATATGGCGGATTTTCAAATAAAATAACTGTGCATTTCGGATTATCGAGGTATTGCTTGATAATTTCATTATTTACAAACTCTTCACTTAACGCATCGGCATTTGCCACAAAGCCGGCGGAAAACTCCACATTATCATCTGTCGGTGGAATAATATGTCGAACTCGCCCATTAAATCGCTCTAACAAAACCTTGTATTCATAATATTCATAAGTGCTCACAATAGTGTGCGCTAATTCTTCTTTGGAAAGTTCCGCCTCCAAATTTCCGGTTCCAGCACAACGATCCAAAATAATATAATCGTTCCCTTTTGGAACAATTTTGATTGCCCCGCGAACAAGTTCAACAGCTTTTCTTGCGTAAGCCGGCGGAGTAAAAAACGCACCGAGTTCTTTCTTTATCAAATTATCATTCAGCTTATCCATCAAATACTTAAACTTGATGTTTGTTTTTTCTCTGAACGGCAAAATATATTCTTTTAATTTTATCGGCTTGCGAATTTCCCCGCCATCTTTATCATCGAGAAAATCACTTTTCTTTGCAGTTGGATTTTCTCTATAAAATTTCTCTGCCCAACCGACAATGCAATCTTCATCAATTTTAATTTTAGTAAAATTGCTTTCTTTTAGTAATTTCAGAACCTTGTCCGCCCCCATATCTGTTAAATAGTTAATTTCCTGCGGTTGTCTTTTGATTTCAAAGCTGTCATTATTTTTGCTTGCCCCGCCATAATAAATTTTATGAATTTCATCAAAATAATCGCTGCTGTCAAAAACATACACCTTGCTCTGGTTCAAAGAAACAAGCAAAATATTTTTTGGCACAGGACGGCCAGTAATTCTCGCCCTTGAAAGATATTTGACTGCCTGAAAAAGTGTTTGTTGTGTATTATTAATATTGAGCTTAAATTCGAAAATATTACCATTATAAACACCATCAGTATTGGCAATTAAAACATCCTCTTCGTCGATATTTATTCCAAAATTCTTAAAAAAATGAAGCTGACCTTCCCGTTCAGTGCTAAAGTTTTTATTTGAAGATTTCTTATCCATAATTCCTTACCTCCATCCTACGCCATTTTTGCCTATTTTTCAACGTAAAATTTAGCCTTAAAAAACCGAGATCGCATTTCGGTTGTTAAGGAGTTCTTGCTTCTATCGTTGCTTTAAACTTTTCACTTTATACTTTATACTTCTGGCATGAGTGGACATAACAAGTGGTCACAAATTAAACGACAGAAGGGAGTTTCCGATGCCAAAAAGAGTCAGGTGTTTTCTAAGCTGGCCAAAATAATAACCCTGGCAGCCAGAAAGGGAGATAAGCCAGAATCCAACTCCGAGCTAAGAGCGGCTATAGAAAAAGGGCGCCAAGCCAACATGCCGGCAGACAATATTGAGCGCGCCGTCAAAAAAGCATCCGGCACCGGTGAGGGCGCCCAATTGGAGGAGCTGCGCTTTGAGGCCTACGGCCCGGGCGGCGTGGCCATCATCATTGAGGGCATCACCGACAGCCGCAATCGGACCGTGGCAGAAATAAAACATCTCTTAAGCCAACACAATGCCAAGTGGGCCGAGAGTGGCTCGGTAATTTGGGCCTTTGAAAAAATTGCTCTCCCCACTTCCGGATGGACAGCCAAGCATACCACAGAGGTAAACGAAATGGATGGAGAAGCGCTGGGCAAACTATTAGAAGCGCTAGACGACCACGAAGACGTGCAAGAGATTTATACCAACGCGCTATAATAATTTTATGATTATTTTGGGCATTGACCCCGGCTACGACAGATTAGGTTGCGCAATCATTAAAAAAGATGGCGGCTGCGATAAATTAATTTTCTCCGATTACTTAACTAGCGACAAAAAAATGCCGCCGGAAAAAAGATTGGCTCACTTGAGCAATAACCTTAAAAAAATATTTACCAAATACAAACCCGACCACCTAGCCATAGAAAAAGTTTTTTTTACCAACAATCAAAAAACAGCCTCGCGCGTTTCAGAGGCGGTGGGGATGATTTTAACTATGGCCGGGTTAAACGCCGTGGCGGTGGCTGAGATGAGCCCGCCGGAAATAAAAATGGCCATCACCGGCTATGGCGCCGCCGAAAAAGGACAGGTGCAAAAAATGGTCAAGCTTATTTTAAAAATAGAAAAAATGCCCAAACTAGACGACGAAGTAGACGCCATTGCCATCGCCCTCGCTCTCTCCTCAAAGATATCCACACTAAAAATAAAAGGGCTGGACAAATAATTTTATTCTTGATAAAAAGGAAGAGGTCATAACATTTAGAAAAATAATTTATTTAAAATGATGCGCAGCAATATTTTTTCAAGAGGAGCCGAGACAAAACCAGAGGGCGATTTTGAAGAATTTTTAAAAGGAGACGCCGATTTGGAAGAAGCGCTCGTCGGTGGTTCTGGTCTTGAGGAGGTCTCCGAAGACGACGAGGAGCCGCTCACCTCTTTTGACGAGTAATCAGCGGATAGTTAACTAGAATAAAAATCCCCCGCTCGGGGGATTTTTATTTAACTATGATTTTTACAAATTTCTTCTTTCCCACCTTAACTGTCGCCGAGGCCTCCACTCTATAAAACATGTCCGCCAGCTCTTTTTCGTCTACGTCTATCGCCCGCCCCTCTACCAACCGGCGAAACTCTGATTTAGAAACAATTATTTTATTGGCCACTAAAATATCGGAGAGCAGCTCCCCCTTTTTTGATTTTACTTCCGGAATGTCGGTAGGCAATTCTCTTTTGGAAAAAGTTTTTACAAAATATTCTTCAGCCTTCTGGGCTTCTTTTTCGCTGTGATAAAATTTTATTAACTCCTTCGCTAACCGTATTTTTATATCTCGCGGGTTGGCTCCGTTAGATATTTCTTTCTCTATTTTTTTAATTTCTTCTTTAGAATAACCGACGGCCAGCTCAAAATATCTTGTTATCATATTATCAGACAAAGACATCACCTTGCCAAACATATCGCTTGGCGCCTCTGTTAGGGCAATGTAATTATTTTTGCTTTTGCTCATTTTATCGCCACCGGACAACCCCTCCAGAAGCGGGCAAGTAATAATGTCTTGGGGTTTTTGACCGTATCTTTCCTGGAGCTGCCTGCCCATTAATAAATTAAATTTTTGGTCAGTTCCGCCTATTTCCACGTCCGCCTTAAGAGCCACCGAATCATACCCCTGTAGCGCCGGATATAAAAACTCTTGCATGCTCAAATCAACGTCTTTGGAAATCCGCTCCTTAAAATCGGCTCTCTTAGACATCTGAGCAAAGGTAATTTTAGATGTTAAAAAAATCATGTCTTTAACATTCATTTTGTTAAACCATTCGGAGTTGTATCTGACCTCCACCTTTTTCATATCCAAAATTAATCCGGCTTGTTTGGTATAACTCTTCATGTTTTCTTTTATTTCTTTTTCAGTCATCGGCTTTCTGGTTTCCGAGCGTCCGGTTGGGTCTCCTATCCTGGCGGTATAATCACCAATTAAAAAAATTACTTGATGGCCCAAAGCTTGGAAGTCTTTTAGCTTTCTTAAAACAACGGCGTGGCCCAAATGCAAAACAGACCCGGTTGGATCAATGCCGAGTTTTATTCTAAGCTTACCGCCCGAGAGCAATCGTTTTTCCATATTCTCCCTTACTATCACTTCCTCCACGCCGCTCTCCAAAACTCTCTTTATTTTTTCTTTATCTATTGCTGGCCTCATTAAGTTTAATGTTAACATAAAAAATTTTATAAAAAAGAACCGGCCCGCGGGAGAATCCCCGCGGGCCGAAAAAGCTACGCCTGACGGCCGTCCTTGTAGACGGGCTCGACGAGCGGGCAAAACCTCTTCTTAATGGCAAGAACCAACTCCGAAGTGGCCATCTCTTCCGCCTTGTCTTTGAGAGAGAGGAGAACGAACACCAAGGCGAAAATCGAGACAAGGCCGGCGAGAAACGCGGCGGCCACCAAACACTCGTGCAAGATAGGCCTCCAGTGGAGCGCCACCAACCCTTTCGCAATGTCGCCAGCGAAGGCGACGAGCAGAAGGGCAATGATGAACTTCCACGGCGCGATCCAGCGCCCTTCGTTGCTGTCGCCATATCGCTGATAATTGCGGAACGGTTCCTTGGTCCCTCTGCTGAAGATCGGCATCCACCCGAGCAAAAATCCTATGGCCTGTATGACCGCCATAACAAAGACGATCATTACCGACAAAAGGGATCCGCTGAAGATGCCCCAGTAGAGAGAGCACAGGGTATTCGGGCAACTAAGCGCGTTCGCCTCTCGGAAGAAGTTGCAGCCATAAAGATTGCGTACGACAAGCCCATCTGCCTTGACCCGCAGCTTGCCACTATCCGACCTTGGCCGCTTGATGGAGAACTCCATCAGCACGGCGACCAGAGCAAAATACGCGGCAACAATCCCGGCAATCAATTGTAGAGCGTGCATGTGCCCCCTCCCGCCTGTTGTTTTTAAGTCTTGCCCATATAAAAAAATTAAGAACCTCCACTAAAATTCTTATCACGAGCAAGGAGGGGCGTCAATTCTTGATGGACAAAAACGCCTTTCCGTTTTAACATTAAAAATAATGAAAAAAGTTAAAAGTTTTCTCACCTACGGGCTTATATTGGGCATTTTGGCCGTTGCGGCAATTTTAATGTGGGTGCTAACTCTTAAAATCCCCGATTTCGGTTCTTTTGAAAACCGTAAGGTGGTGCAGTCCACAAAAATATACGACCGCACCGGGCAAATTTTGCTTTGGGACGTGCATCAAAACATTAGGAGAACTGTGGTCCCCTTTGACCAAATTTCTCGCAATATTAAAAATGCCACCGTCGCCATTGAAGACGATAAATTTTACCAGCACGGCGGCATAGATGTGCTGGGCATTTTGCGTTCGGTTTTTGTAGACATCACTTCCGGCTCGCTCAAACAAGGCGGCTCCACTATCTCCCAACAGCTCATTAAAAATTCTCTGCTTACCAACGAAAAAAGCATCACCAGAAAAATTAAGGAGATTGTTTTAACTCTCAAACTAGAAAAAAACTTTAGCAAGGACCAAATTTTGGATTTGTATCTTAACGAGATCCCTTATGGCGGCAGTAATTACGGAATTGAGGCAGCCAGTCAAAATTATTTTGGCAAACACTCAAGCGATGTTTCGTTGGCCGAAGCGGCCTACCTGGCCTCTATACCTAAGGCGCCAACTTATTATTCGCCATACGGAAACCATCGCAAAGAATTAGATGACAGAAAAAATCTAACGCTTAAAAGAATGCGCGAGCTTGGTTTTATTTCCGCGGAAGAAGAAAACCAAGCCAAAAACGAAAAGGTTGTTTTTCTTGCCAAGGGCGACCAGTCTCTTAAGGCTCCTCATTTTTCTGTTTACATAAGGTCATACTTGGAAGAAAAATACGGCAAAGATGTGGTGGAACAAGGTGGGCTTAAGGTAACCACCACCTTAGATTTTGACCTCCAACAAAAAGCCGAAGAGGCCGTTAAAAATTATTCCGAAAAATTAAAAACAGACTTCGGCGCCAGTAACGCCGGCATTGTGGCCATTGACCCCAAAACCGGGCAAATTTTAACAATGGTCGGCTCCGAAGATTATTTTAATGTCGCCAACGAAGGAAACTTTAACATCACCCTCGCCCATCGCCAGCCGGGCTCCTCTTTTAAGCCTTTTGCCTATGCCACTGCTTTTAAAAAAGGATATCTGCCGAGCACGGTTCTGTTTGACCTGCCCACCGAATTTAATGCATCCTGCAACCCCGATGGTACTCCCCACCCCGGCACCGATGCCAATAACTGCTATCACCCTCAAAACTATGACGACAAGTTCCGAGGGCCGATTCAAATGAGATACGCTCTGGCTCAATCCATAAACATTCCGTCTATAAAGACTTTGTACTTGGCCAGCATAAAAGATACTCTGGCCACGGCTCAAGACTTGGGCATCACCAGCTTAAACGACCCCGACCGATACGGCCTAACCCTGGTGCTTGGAGGAGGAGAGGTTTCCCCCCTAGAGATGACCGGCGCTTATTCTGTTTTTGCCAATAGCGGAGTAAAAAATGACATAACCGGAATTTTAAAAGTTGAAGACTCCAGTGGTAGTGTTTTGGAAGAATACACACCGAACCCCAAACAGGTTTTGGATAAAAACGTAGCTCTAATGATTTCCGATGTCCTTTCCGACTACGATGCCAAAAAGCCTTCTTACGGACAAACCTCACCGCTTTACTTTTCCGACAGAAAAGTCGCTGCCAAAACCGGCACCACCAACGACGTTAAAGATGCTTGGGTGCTTGGATACACGCCCAGCGTTGCTGTTGGTGTTTGGGTAGGCAACAACGACAACACTCCCATGGTAAAAAAAGTGGCCGGTCAAATTGCCGCCCCCTTGTGGAATGCCTTTATGACCGAAGCGCTTAAAAAGACGCCAATAGAAAACTTTGAGAGCCCCGCCTATCCCAACCCCAACGACATCAAGCCGGTTCTCTCCGGCGAGTGGCGCGGCGGGCAAACTTATAAGGTTGATCGCATCACTCAAAAACTCGCTACCGAATTTACTCCGCCAGAGCTTATTGAAAACAAAGCCATCAACCAAGTTCACTCAATCTTATATTGGCTCAGCAAAGACGACCCGAATGGTCCCGCCCCCGCCAACCCGGCCGGCGACTCTCAATTTATAAACTGGGAGACGCCTGTTCGGGCCTGGGCGGCCTCACAGGGGCTGATAGACCAGACGGTGGACAGTATTCCAAAAATTTATGACGATGTTCACCAGCCGGGCAATCTGCCACGACTCGTTCTGCAATCGCCAACGCCCAACGCCGCCTACGAGCCAGATCGCCCACTAAACGTTCGCTTCTTTTACTCTGGCAAATACCCGCTTAAGCATGGGGACTTTTTCTTAAACGACTCTTTTATCGGATCCATCGGCCCCAATACCTACGAATTTTCTTTTAACCCCTCTTCGTCCGGCGCGCCGGCCAGAAGCTCTTCTCTCAAAATAGTCATCTATGACGATTTTGAGAACCGATCCGAAACAGTAGTGCCTATAAATTTCCTGGTTTCCCAATAAAACTGGCAATTTGACGAATCTCTTGTTTTCCACCCTGATGTTTTATTTGGGTTGCTGGAGGTGTCCCTGGGGGGTAAAATTATAAACAAGGGTTTTGCTAAAGATCTTCGTCGAACTTGACCCGTTCTCGATCTGCCAAAGAATACCGGAAACCCCCTAAAACAAGACTTATTTCTAAACAATCTATAAGACCGACCCGGCCTCAAAAACCTGGTTTGGACATCATAAAGTCGTTTTTTGCTGTGGCAATATCAATTACCCTTATTTTTGTTGCCGCCCGTCCTTTGCCAGCTCACGCTGGCATTTTGTCTTTTTTAAGCGATATCATTAACCCCCCTTCTGAGGCGGCCGAAGAGGCTCCCAATAATACTCAAAAAATGGCCGTATTGGAGCAGATATATACTCCCGCCACGAGCAGCGCCGAGACAATTGACCTTAATATCATAAATAAAAATACTTTGGTGGCCGACTCCGGACCAATCGGCAGCATGG
This sequence comes from bacterium, assembly GCA_023244795.1. GTDB lineage: Bacteria > Patescibacteriota > Minisyncoccia > UBA9983 > UBA9983 > JAHFLR01. The sequence goes on along the minus strand of JAHFLR010000014.1, from coordinate 5,485 downwards.
CCGATGTTAGCAACGCCAAGAGCGACCAAATCAGCGTTTATGTTGTAAGAAGCGGAGACACCCTGACCACCGTCGCCAAGCTTTTTGATGTCACCGAAAACACTATCCGATGGGCAAACGATATAAAAAAGGGTAGCCCTCTAAAAGAAGGGCAGGAATTGGTTATTTTGCCAATCTCGGGAGTGCAGTACACTGTTAAAAAGGGCGACTCTATAAAGAGCATCGCCAAAAAGTTTGGCGGCGACCCCGATGACATCATCGACTTCAACGACTTATCTACAGACTCGCAACTAGCTGTCGGCGACACAATCATTATCCCTGACGGCGACATGCCGGAATCAACGCCCATCACGCCCAAAAGCAAAAAAATCAGACCAGAAATAAATAATTACCCTTCTTATGCCGGCTACTATGTTTATCCGCTAGATGGTGGCAGAAAGACGCAGGGCATCCACGGCTATAATGGGGTGGACTTGGCAAATGCCTGCGGAGCAGAGGTTTACGCCGCCGCCGAAGGGCAAGTTATTTTAAGCAGAGGGAGCGGCTCTTATAATGGGGGCTACGGAAATTACGTCATTATCTCCCACTCCAACGGAACACAGACCCTGTACGCGCATATGAGCCAAACCACAGCGGTTACCGGCCAAACAGTTAGCCGAGGGCAGCTCATTGGCTACGAAGGGCACACGGGCAAAACTCGCCCCAAGGGACCAAGGGGATGCCACCTCCATTTTGAAGTTCGCGGAGCCAAAAATCCTTTTTAAAATCTTACGTCCTTAGGCGCTCGCCGCCCCATTCGGGAAGCCAGACTATCCAAAACAAAATTTTTTCTCATAAAAATCTGAGTCCTTAGGCTGGGATTTTTAATTTTAAGATACAAAATACCCGACCGGAACTCCGCGTCTTCCGGTTTAATTTCGAACCCAAGCGACTGAGAAACTATCTTGGCCGCTTCTTCTTTTATTAAGCCGCGAGAGGGTTTAAAATCCTTAAACCTGTCTAAATAATTAGCAATGTTTATCCAAGACATTGGATTTCTATAGCGAGTTCATTGGCATTACCAGGCATTGAAAAGTGTTGTCTTCTGTTCCGGTGATTACTAACGGCTTACCGTCGCCGGAAAATCTTAACAACACGCCGCTGGAGTTGACGTGGGGCAGACAGTCCAAAATGTATTTGTAGTTAAAATTCATCTTAATGCTCTCGCCCGTAACCTTGGCCTTAAAATGAGAGGTGTGCTCACCAGTATCGGCATTGGAGGTGATGGTTGTTACTTCTCCGCTCTCGGCATCGACAACAATAATTATTTCGTTTAGCTTGTTGGAAAAAACACTGGCCGCTCTTAAGCTGCTTACCAGCAAATTTTTATCCAGGATTACATCTGTGGTGAATTTTTTAGGAATAATCTGCTGATAATCAGGAAAGATACCCTCCACTATTCTAGAAACAAAAACCAGGCCGTCAGCCAATATAAAAATTTGATTTTTATCTGATATCAGTCTTATTTTTTCTTCTTTACCGTCCAATATCCTGATTATTTCCGCTACGCTCCTTTGTGGAATTAAGACGGAGCCTGCGTCTGAGGGTATTTGTTTTGTCTTTTTTTCGGCCAATCTAAACGAGTCAGTGGCCACAAAGGTTAGTGGTTGCCCCTTCGACAAAGAAACAAAAACAGAAGCAATCTCCGGCTTAATACTAGAGAGAGACGCCGCGTACCAAACCGATTTTAGGCCTTGCACAAATTCGTGGGCGGGGATCTCTGTTTCTTTTTTGTTTTCTGGCCGAGGGAGAGAGGGGAAATCTTCCGTGGGCTGGCCTTTTATTATGGTTGAGCTGTTTTGAGTTGCTATTAAAAGATTGTTTTCCGATATTGTTTCCAGTGTAATTTTTTCCTCGTTACCGATATTGGAAATAAAACCATTGATGATTCCGGCCGGTATAGCAACTTTGCCCTTTTTTTCTATTTTAGCCGGAATCTCTACCTCTATTCCCAGCTCAAGGTTGGTGGCCGTAAGTTTTACTTTTTTATCGTCGCAGCTTATTAAGATATTACTTAAAACCGGCAAGGTAAGATTTTTACCGGAAATTTTTTCGGTTAAGGCAATCGCTTCTTTAAGATGGTTTTTAAGACAAGTTATTTTCATACTATATAAACTATATATTAATTTAATCTATTACTATTTATTATTTTTATTAGTACTGTGGATTACGTTGATAAGTTATTTTTCGTTTGCCTGTCAGTATTTTTAGATAATTTTGTCTAAAATGGCGGTGGATAATCTTCTGATATCAAGGGGCTAAGTTTTGCTTTTTTTGGTGTTCTATTTTTAAGGGGTCAGCAGCCGGTATTTGTTAGTCAATTATGCACAGCATCTTCACAGGGTTATACCCCCTATACCGAATCGTAAATAATTTTTCTGATTTGCTCCACCTCATCTCTTATTTTTCCTTCGCTTTTAAGCAGTAAAGATATTTTTTCGTACGCATGGATGACGGTTGTATGGTCCTTGCCACCGAATTTTTGACCAATAAAGGGGTAAGAGCTGTTGAAGTCCTCTCTCAAAAGATACATCGCAATCTGTCTGGGGATAACCACATCTTTTCTGCGAGTTTTCTCAAAGAGATGGCGCTCCTCGATGCTATAAAAGTCACATACAAATTTTATTAGCTGGTTTACGCTGACGATTTTTTTGGGCTTGGCGTTCTTTTTAAGGATTTCTTTTACATCATTAAGGGTTAATACTTTGCCCATCATTTTAATCTGACCAATAATAGAGTTTAGCGCGCCTTCCAGTTCCCTAATGTTCTCAGAGATGGCGGATGCGATATACTCTAAAATTTCCATTTCTAATGTAATGCCTTTTAGCTCGCTCTTGGCCTTTAATATGGCAAGCCTGGACTCAAACTCAGGCTGGTTGATATCAACAATCATGCCGCTCTCAAACCGGGATCGTAGCCGCTCTTCCAGTCCTTCAATCTGCTTCGGAGGGCGGTCGGAGGAGAAGATTATCTGTTTGTTTTTTCCATAAATAGCGTTAAAAACGTGGAAGAACTCTTCCTGGGTTTTTTCTTTTCTGGAGAAAAACTGAATATCGTCAACAATTAGTAAATCATACTTGCGGTATTTTTCCTTAAATATGTTGGGGGTGTTGTTTTGAACAGAGTTTACAAAATCCAGGGTAAACTTTTCCGAAGTTATATATTGGACCTTGGCCTCTCGATTGTTTTTCTTTACTTCGTTCCCGATGGCCTGCAGTAGGTGTGTTTTGCCCAGCCCGACTCCTCCATAAACGAACAGGGGGTTGTAAGCCGTGCCCAGGTTTTTGGTAATGGCAATGCCAGCCGAATAAGCCAACTCATTAAAAGAGCCGACAATAAAATTGTCAAAAGTGTACCGAGGGTTGAGATTGGCCTCGGGATCAATATAGATCTCTGTAATCTCCATCTGGCTCTCTTTGCTGGCGGCTGCCACGTCCTCGGCCTCCCGTTTTTTGTTTTTCTTTAAAAGAGCAGAGGGTTGTGACGAAATGACGTAATCCACGCTTTTTACCTCCGGAGAAATTTTTCTTAAAACCTTAATAATGAATTTGTTGTACTTGGTAGACAGCCACTCCTTAGTAAAACCGTTTGGTACGCCAACAATAATTACACCGTCTTCCTTGTCCAAAATAAGGGTGTTTTGGAACCAGGTAGCAAAATTAGCCCTGGAGACCTCCAGTTCTATTTCGGCCAAAGCGGTTTTCCAAAGATTATCTAGTTCCTCGTTTGCTGTTTCCATTGTGCGGGGTTAGTTGTTAAGTTAACTCAAGTATACCAAGTTTGCTCGTAGAGAATAACCGCAACAAACACGAGGCAACCTTGATACTATGTTAATAAGTTGTGGATAAAGAGTGAAGATTGTTTATGCCCATAAATTGTTGTATGATGAGCTCATTGCCCCGTGCTTTTATGGTCACAAAACCCAAAGACTCCGATATTTTACAAGAAATCTTCCGGCAGAGAACTCTGTACTCCTCCCCGCTTCTTTCCGTAAAGGTTAAAAAAACAAACGGGGGCAAGTCCAGAGGATTTTTTATCGTCCCTTCCTCGGTGGCAAAGGGGGCGGTTGCCAGGAACAGACTCAAAAGAAGGGCGCGTGGAATATTTCAGAGCGCTCTCGGAAGAAAAAGCGAGCTAGTCGCAGTCGTCTTTTTTAAAAAAGGAAGCGAGAAGCTAACATTTGCTGCGCTGCGGGAAGAGATGTCAAAATTTTTAACAAAGCTAATCTAAATTTTAATGTCAGCCATTTTTAACACCATTTTTTACAAACCTCTTCTAAACGGACTCATCTACGTGATCGGCGTTTTGCCTATGCACGATATCGGCCTGGCCATTATTCTTCTTACGATTGCTGTCCGCATAATAATTTTTCCCCTTAGCCATAAGGCCACCGTTACACAAAAAAAGATTAAGGAGCTAGAACCAAAACTAAAAGAAATAAAAAATCAGTACAAAGACAGCAAGGAGCAGGCTCAAAAAACAATGGACCTATATAAAGAGCACGGGGTCAGCCCGTTTTCTCTGTTTAGTTTTTTTGCTTTGTTTTTACAGCTACCAATATTTTTTGCCATGTACAAAGTGTTTGCCGGAGGAATGAACTTTAATCACGGGTTATTGTATCCCGGGATTTCAATCCCCGTAAGCATAAGCAAGAACTTTTTAGGGGCGATTGATATCACCAGCAAAAGTTTTGTAATGGCTGTTCTGGCCGGGATCTCTCAATTTATACAAATAAGACTGGCCGTTCCGCCAATTAAAAAAACCGAAGGAGAAAAATCCGATTTTAAACAGGAGCTGGCCAAAAGCATGAACCTTCAGATGAGGTATTTTATGCCAATTTTTATCTTTTTTATTGCCACTCGCCTTCCGGCCGCCATGGCGCTCTACTGGTTGACGATGAATGTTTTTTCTATTGTCCATGAGTCTGTCGTTAGAAAAAAAGCCAAAAGCATGTTAAGTATTAATACATAAAGACATGGAAGACCAAATTGCCCAAATACAGGAGATAATAGAAGCCTTTCTCGCAAAAATGACCGTAGGCGGGGAGGTGGAGGTAATGGAGAAGACCGATTCTCAGTACTTTACTATTAAAACCAGAGAGGCGGGCATTCTTATTGGGGATAACGGCCAAAATTTGGCCGCCATCGGCCATTTGGTAAAAAAGATGGCCGAAAAGGCGGCGCGTGACATGGGGCAAGAACCAATCCCCTTTCTTTTGGATGTTAACGACTATCAAGCAAAGAAAATAGAAGAAATAAAAAACCTTGCCAGGATGCAGGCGCAGCGAGTGAGATATTTTAAAAAAGATATTGTTATGGAGCCGATGAACGCCTATGAGCGTCGTATTGTGCATGCGACTCTCACAGAATACCCGGATATCAAAACCGAAAGCACCGGCAGTGAGCCGGCCCGCAGCGTAGTGATAAAAACTATTAGTATCTAGGGG
>JAHFLR010000064.1 GCA_023244795.1 bacterium | reverse complement strand
AGAAAAACAACATTATTGTTTATATAATCTGTAATTTCCTTTTCGGTAAAACACCCGGAATAGGTTTTTGAGCCCGCAACTGTTCTCTCAACCTCCAACAACATCTGCGCATCTTCCGGCGTTGCTCTTTGTAAATCAATTTGGTCTTTATTCATAACGTTATCCTATCAAAAAGCCTGTTTTAATCAAAATGTATGCTCCGGCCAAAATCGCGGTAAAAATTATTTCCGGTTTAGAGAAAATTGGCAAAAATCCCCTAAATTTTTTCTTGCTAAATGGGTAAAAGTATTGCTTCTCGTCTTGGTCTGGCCAATCCAACAGTAAATGTATTATGTAAGCAATAAAAAAATATAGGGCGCCAGTGGTGCCGAACAGCAAAACGGGCAAACTCACCACAACCGCACCAAAAATTGAGTGGAAATATTTTGTTTTATAACGGATTTGATATTTATCCTCAAATCTAATAGAGTCGGTAATTTTATTCCAAGTAAAAATTTTATTTTTTATTAGCACAAAGAGATGGTCTATGTCTGGAATAATTGAACCCAAAAACCAAAACCACGAAAAGCTGTGATTTTCTGCTGGCATTACCCCGGCCACAATGTGAGCCAAAATCATAAAATCTTTTTAACCTTACCAATAGACAACTCTAACTCTTTTACAATCGGGCTATCCAACCTTTCTTGTAAAATTTTGAAGACTTCTTCGTAAAACCACAATTTATCCCCGCTGCTTGCATTAAAAACTTCCCAATATTTATCTCCCATTGCCTCAACCCCGTCAGCCATAGAGTTGAGGTTGTGTATCTTATCTGCCGCGCAAACGAGCATGGCCTCTTTGCTGTCGTGTTTAAGATTTTCTAAGTATTCCAATTTTCTCTCGTGCCAAGTGGCTTTTTTGTTTTCGCTTATATATTTTTCTTCTGTTACCCCTTTTACGATCTCCGCCACTCTTGCACCAAAGCCCTTCTCCAAATCCTCATATTTATACTCAGGCACATCTTCCAGTGTGTCGTGCAACAACCCGGCGGCAATAACATCTTCGTCGTCCGTATAGTTAGAGAGGATAACGGCAACAGAAAAAGGGTGGACGATATAGGGGACGGCAACTCCTTTCCGCACCTGTTTGCTATGTAGGGCAGCGGCCTCGTTTATTGCTTTTTGTATTTTAGGCGTTAGGATCATCTGCTATATTTTTATTGCCCGGTAATTTTTTGGCAATGATTAAACCAAGAAAAACGAACACGCTCATGGAGAGTGCCGCAATGCGATAATTTAATCCGCCCGCCTTATACGGCAACATTACTATCAACCCCCACGAAACAGGCCCAATAAAAGTGGCAAAACGTTCCATCAAAGTGTAGTAGGTAAAAGATTGGTTAAGCACGTGGGGAGGTGTTAGCTGCGTTACCAGCGCCCGCGTTACCGTCCAAATGGCGCCAAACCATAGCCCCATCAACCCGGAGAGGACTACAAAAAATTTAAAGTTAGTGGTAGCGGCCATTAATATAAAAATAATTACCCAGCCCCCGAGCACGCCCAGGAGAGACTTTTTGTGGCCCACTCTGTCGGTTACCCAACCGCTAAAAACAGCGCCAACGGCCGAGGCGATAAGTATGAGCACCAGAATGTATGTTTTGGTGGTATCGCTGACGGCAAAAACTTTTTCTAAATAAATCGGAAAATTGTTGGAAGCGGTAATCACGGCGTCGTTAAAAAAGAAGTACGCCAAAAAGAAGCGCCCCAGCCCCGGAATTTTAACCAAAGATTTAAATAGCTCTATTGCCCCCCGATACTCTTGGCAAAGGCTAACGGTAACTTTTTGCCGCCTCTCGTTTTCTTTAAAAAAGAGGAGCATCGGTAGGGCTAAAATAAAGAAAAGAACAGCGGAGGGAATAAGCGCTTGCGCTCGCCCATGCGCGCCCCACAGAGAGATAGCGCCGGTAACTAATGGCAAAGTAACAAGTAGCCCGACCATCTGCCCGGCATAATTGCCGAAGATCCCCCAGCCCGAGGCGGCTCCGTGTTTTTCCGGCTTGGCCACATCGCCCAAGAGAGCATTATAAAAAACAAAACAAAAAAGATAAAAGTAAGTGGCAACTGCAAACAAAAACATACTAACAACGTAGTGTCCGGGGAAAAACGCCACGTTTACTCCAGTCAAAGTAAAAAACAAAAAAGAGAGCGCTGTAGTGACTCGCAGCCCCGGCATTTTAACTTTTATTTTATCGGTAATGGACCCGGCTATCGGCGCGGTTAAAAGTAACAAAAGGCTGGAGCCGGCAAAAGTCATATTAAACCAAAAGTCGGAAACGCCTTTTTCAATAACCAGCCACTGCGAATAATAAAGGAAAAACGCAATCATCACGATTGAGTTGGCGAAATCATATAAACTCCAGATGGCAAGTTTCTTTTTATCCATGGTGACTTTAGAATACCTTATTCTGCCATAAAACGAAAATTTTTTGAGCAAAAGGGGGCAGGGCCGGCACCTCGGCAATTTTAAACCATTTGGCCTCTAAAATTTCCGTGGTGTCTATTTTAAAATTCTTGCTGTTAACCTCGGCGGCAAAACAATAAATGACATCTTTTTTGCCCTCGTACCCCCAGTCGAGATTACCAATCGGCTTTGGTTTTTCTATGGCAAGGCCGACCTCCTCCATCACTTCCCTTTTTACCGCCTCCTCCGGCGTTTCCACTCTTTTGGCTCCCCCGCCGGAAAAAGTCCAGTGCCTACCTCCGTAAGTATTTCTAATCAGTAAAATTTCTTCGCCGAAAGTAATAACGCATTTTACTCCCCGAGATTTTGGCTTAAAAGTTCGCCAATAAAATTTTAGTATGGGGTAAACATATTTTGAGATAATTTTTTGTTTGAATTCTTTAAACTTCATAAGCAAATATATTTCTTTCCCAAAACCACGAAAAACTGTGATTTTCTGCTGGCATTATTCTGGCAACAATGCGAGCTAAAATCATATCTTAATTTTATTTATATCATCTACGGCTATCCATGTAGGACACCGTGCCCATAAGAACACGGAGCCCCACCAGCACCATCTCGAACTTGATGTTAATATTCTTCGTCAACATTGTCGCTTCCTCATTGCTGGCCGCTTTTGGCAGCTGTTGAGCTACCACAATTGTTGATTTTGTGTGCTTATCTGTTTATGTCCTTACACCTATCTCCTCAGTTTTGAAACCGTTTCTTCCAGCGATTCTTTTGATTTAAATAATATTGCCCTCAAGCCGTGCTTCCTTGCAGCTTTTACCCAACGCATTTCATCGTCAACAAATAATAGTCTATCCGGCGATATAGAAAGTTTTTTAGAAGCCTCCTGAAAAAATTTCTTTTCTGGCTTTCTTAACCCGATTTCGTTAGACAATAAAACTGCGTCGAAATAATCAAATATCCCTCGTTCTCCATTTATCTTGCTATGTTCTTTTATTGTATTGGATAATACCACCACCTTGTATTGTTCTCTTAATTTTTTAACTAACTTCAACATATCTTTTTTAATTCTGGCATGTTTTCTGTACGGTCTAGTCCACAAAGTTTCCAGTACTTTGTCTAAAGGACACTCAATTTTTAGTTGACCACAGACTCTGCGCCAAAACTCAAGGCTAGTTTCTTTTCCTTTTTGCAATGCGGCTTCTTCTTGCTGAATGACTTTTTTAAGTTTCGTGGCGGGCACTTTAAGTTTCCTGCTTGCATTATCAAGAAACTGTCGTCCAAAATCTTCCACCAAGACACCGCCCAAATCAAATATTATTCCCTCAATCTTTGTTTTTTTCATTATCGCTACGTGATCCATTGGCTTTATCCTACCAAAAAACTAACCATTAAAAAAGAAAACGCCCGGCGGGTAAACCCGCCGGGCGTACGAGCACTATTGAGATAACCACTCTTTCAACAAAATGAGGTCA
>JAHFLR010000063.1 GCA_023244795.1 bacterium | reverse complement strand
GGTGATGACAAGGCCGACGCAGTAACTCAATGGACGAGCACCGATACGTATAAAACTTACGGGGCAAGCGATGACCTGTGGGGCATGAGTTTAACGCCGGCAGACATTAATGCCGCCAATTTTGGGTTTGTGATTTCGGCTCAATCGGCGGCAGCCGCCAAAATAATTAAAGTGGACCATATCCGTGTAACGGTTTACTATAGCGCGGGTCAAAACTGGGTGTTGGGCAACGACAATAGCGATGGGAATGCTTTTAAAATATCTGGCGCAAGTTCGTTGGGAACTAGTGACTATTTAACAATAAGTACTACCGGCAACGTCGGCATCGGCACCACTTCGCCTCTCGCCCTCCTCACCGTCGGTTCTTCCACTCCCGCCTTCTTAACTGCCGACCAGCTATACAACTCTGCCTATATCTCCGGCCAATTAGAGGTTGGTGGCACCGCCACCTCCACCTTCGCCGGCAATCTAGATGTTCTCGGCACTATCCACGGCACCAACATCTACCCGGGCGACTTAATCTTTGCTAACGGCTTTAAATTTACTGAGGCCGCAACCTCTACCGTTCCGCAATCTTTAATTATGAAAAACCAAAAAGGCGAAGACATCTTAACCATAGACGACCAAGGAAACTTAACTATTAGTGGCAAGTTAAAAGTAGAAAGTACAACGTCTTCTACCGCCGTCTCCGAACCCTCCGCCTTCTCTCAAGGCATAGACTGGATACTAGAGCAGTTTAAGAACATTGGCGTAACGATTGAGGGTGGTATCATCTCCGCCAAAGAGTTTGTGGCAGAGAAGATAACGGGTAAACAAATATGTGTGGAGGACATTTGCGTAGACAGAAATCAATTTAAAGATCTCTTAGATAAAAACGGAATAGGCAATGCTTCTCAGTCATCATCCGCTGTTTCCCAACAGGAACCGATTATTGAAACCGCAACCACGTCAGAGCCGTCAACGGAAACGGTTTCCGTGACAGTTGATGCTACTCCGGTGTCTGGGTCCATGCCAGCAGAGGCGACAACAACGCCGTAAGCTTGATTTTAATCTCTTTGTAAATTAACCTTAAGTTGTTAAGGGCTCGCCCGTAGGCTACGCCCGAGGGAGGGTTCGCATAGTGGTCTAGTGCGCACGCTTGGAAAGCGTGTATGCCGCAAGGCATCAAGGGTTCAAATCCCTTACCCTCCGCCAGTTAGGGATTTGAACGGAGTGCTAAATGCACTCCGAGGGATTTTCCATAAGAAAATCAAATCCCTTACCCTCCGCCCCAATCGAAAATCGCATTTAGGCCGGGCTTGTTGGCGAAGCGGATCAAAAGTTATAAAATAAGGGTAATGAACAACAAAACGTCGCCCCTGGAAAAAGTCATAAAAGACCTTAAAAGAGAGATTAAGCACCTACAGAAACTTGTTGTTAAGGATGAGTTAACTGGGGTTTTAAACCGGCGGGGTTTAGCCGAAGAGGTGGGTATATTTTTTGACGATATCGTCTATCTACGGCAACATCCCCAAAACAGGAGGAGTCTTAATGTAGACGATATTTCGGTACTTTTTATTGACGTTGATGATTTTAAAAAAATAAACGACAAATTCGGTCACGACGGCGGTGACGCTGTTTTAAAGTTTATAAGCCTGGAGCTCCAAAAGAAAATAAGGAAAATAGACATAATAGGGCGTTGGGGTGGAGATGAGTTTGTGGTGGCGCTTATCGGGACCGACGAAGAAAGTGCCTACAAAAAAGCTGAATTTATCAGGAAGCATCTAAACTCTAAAAAAGTGTCCGAAAAACATAGGGGATTGCAGGTAGAAGTGAGTATAGGCGTGGCTTCCTTTAAAAATAGCAAAACAAAGAGCATTGAGGAGCTTACTAATGCCGCCGATAAGGCGATGTACTATGCCAAACTTAAGGGAGCCAAAAACTGCACAATAAAGTACAGCGAAGTTGCCAACAAACCGCCTCGGATTCCAAGAAATAAATAAAATTTTTTTTATTTATCCACAGCCCAGGAAACTCTTTACCTGGGTTGATTTTTTTTCTGTTGCATAGAGATTGCCGTGAGGATAGAATGAAAGTAAATAACAGTTAATATTTAAAAACATGTCTCAAAAATCAAAATCAACAAAAAAATCTTCCCAAGCGTCTAAGGTTAACCTTTTAGACAAGATAATCAAGAGAGACGGGAGGGTGGTAGATTTTGATAGTGACAAAATAGAGCATGCTATCCATAAGGCTATAACCGCCACTGGGCAAGGTGACGGGCCACAGGCCAAAAAGCTAAAAGAGAGGGTAATCGACCTGATTTCCAGGCGTTTTAAGGAGGAAATTCCATCTGTTGAACAAATCCAAGACACCGTGGAGGAGGTTTTGATTATGGAGGGGTATGTTGAGACAGCCAAGGCCTATATATTGTATAGAGAGCAGCGCAGGAGGGTGAGAGAGAGCACTTCCGCCTTTGATGAGACCCTTTCCATGATAGATAACTACATTAAGGAGGCAGACTGGGAAGTTAAAGAAAATGCCAACATGGGTTACTCTTTGCAGGGCCTGCATCACTACATAACGGCAGCCATAAGCAAAAAGTATTGGCTAGACAAGATTTACCCCAAAGATATCAGGGAGGGCCTTAAAAGCGGAGATTTTCATATACACGATTTAGATTTTCTTGGGCCATATTGTTGCGGCTGGGATCTTTACGACTTATTGCTAAGAGGGTTCGGTGGAGTTTCCTCAAAGGTGGAGTCCAAGCCGGCCAAACACTTAAGGACCGCCCTAGGCCAGCTAGTAAACTTTTTTTATACTATGCAGGGCGAGGCTGCCGGCGCGGAAGCGGTTTCCAGTTTTGATACTCTGATGGCCCCGTTTATTAGGTATGATAATTTAAATTATAAACAGGTAAAGCAGGCCGTGCAGGAATTTGTTTTTAACTGCGCCATTCCCACCAGAGTTGGTTTCCAAACGCCGTTCCTAAACGTTACTATGGATTTGATTCCACCTAAAACGTTGGCGGTTCAGCCGGTAATAATTGGCGGGCAGCCTCAAGACGAAACTTACGGCGAGTTCCAGCCCGAGATGGATCTTTTTAACAGAGCGTTTTGCGAAGTAATGACCGAAGGCGATGCCAAGGGTAGGGTGTTTACCTTTCCTATTCCGACTTATAACATCACCAAAGATTTTGATTGGGAGAACCCCAACTACTCCTATCTTTGGGAGATGACTGCAAAATATGGCGTACCGTATTTTGCCAACTATATAAACTCCGACATGAACCCAGACGATGCGCGCTCCATGTGTTGTCGCTTGAGATTAGACAACAGGCAATTGTATAAAAGAGGTGGAATTTTTGGGGCATACCCCCTGACCGGCTCGGTGGGGGTGGTGACCATTAATTTACCCAGAATTGGTTATTTGGCAAAAACTAAAAAAGATTTTTACAGTATATTGGAGAGGCAAATGGAACTCTCAAAGATAAGTTTGGAAATTAAGAGAAAGGCGCTCGATAATTATACAGAAAAGGGTTTATATCCTTACTCACGCCACTACTTGGAGAGTATCAAGCAAATGAGAGGCTCTCATTGGGCGAATCACTTTTCCACCATTGGTATCGTTGGCATGAACGAGGCCCTCCTAAATTTCTTGGGGGTTGATATCACTGATGCTAGAGGAAAGAAGTTTGCGGAGGAGGTGCTGGATTTTATGAGGGAGAGGATTCTTGCTTATCAGGAGGAAACCGGCAATTTATATAACCTTGAGGCCAGTCCGGCCGAGGGAGTAAGTTACAGGTTGGCCAAAATGGACAAAAAGAAATACCCAGACATTATCACTGCTGGAGAAGCGGTGCCATATTATACCAACTCCACTCATTTGCCAGTAGGCTTTACGGATAATATTTTTACCGCTTTAAAATTGCAAGACAGCCTACAGACACGATATACGGGCGGTACTGTTTTCCA
>JAHFLR010000062.1 GCA_023244795.1 bacterium | reverse complement strand
TTGCAACCTTATCTATCAGGCCCATATCTAAATAGCCAAGGGCATAATGCTTGTCCCAGTTTTCATGAGCCAAACTCATCACCTCACCCAAACAACAAAAAGAATCCTCCCTGTTGGCTAATCCGAAATTAAAATGATAATTTATCCCGGGTGTGTTTATAAGTCCGCCCTCTAAAATTAGAACGTCTTCCCTCTCTCCATAAACCTCGGGAGAGACGTCTGACGGCTGCGCATCATTAATTATAATGGCACCAGGCTTTAAGTGCTCTGATTTAATAACAACTTGAGGAGCATTGGTTGCGGTTATAAGCAGGTCGGCGTCAATAACCTTTTTAATATCATTAGAAATAACAAAGGACGCATTGAGTCCGCCGTGTTTTGATTTTATCTCATTGACCAAATTTTCCACATCTGGAATTTTTTTATCTACGTCTATTAATATAAATTTTCTAACTCCTTTTTCAAAAAGTAATTTTGAACATCCGTTGCCAACGCCTCCTGCCGCACCCACAATGCCCACAGTTACTTCACTTAAGTCCAGGCCAAATTTGTCGATGGCTGCGAGAGCAGTTCCTGTAACTACATAGACTGTGAGTGCCCTCCCCGTGGTTATACCTATCCTTGCCTTTTCCGAGATATCGAGTCCGCCCCTCGTAAGAGACGCCGTTAATGCCCCCAAGCCAACAAAATTAGCCCCCATTTTTTCGGCTAAAACAACCGCATCAAAAATCTTTTTTTGAGCCAACGGCCTATTTTCTGCCATTTGCTTAGGCGTAAGGGATATAGTAACTACCCATCCCTTAACTTTTTTCCCGTCCCTGTCCTTAAGCCCTTCTATCTCTGAAATTATTACCGGCCAAAAATGAGCTAAAAACCAATTTAATTGCGAGCTCGAAAGAAACTTTAAAAAGGGGTATTTTCTGTACACGTCGGGAATGTTTCTCGGGTGCACGATAAAAGCAAAACCGCCTTTCTTATGCCACGTGGGCAAGTGCCGAATAATCAAATCCCGAAATGCGTGGAATATTAACCTCACTGACTTCATATCTAAAAATTATACCACGCCCGGGTAGTTTTTTGTAGAAATTTTGCGCTCATTAATTAACTCTAGTAAAAAGTGTCAAAAGTGTTTAGACATTACCCTCGTGTCTTGACTTTTTACCATTTTGAAGTATTTTAAGACTAGACGAAGAACCTCGACAAAAACAAATAAACGGGGGGTAATAATCATGTACAAGCGTCTTTCGGCGCCACTAATGGCACAAATCGAGATTACTGGTTTGTGCAATCACAAATGTCTCCGATTAAATTATCTTTTACAACGTGAATTTTGGGGATGTGAACCATATATATTTGAAACTATACCACATAATCTTTTCGACTACTAAAATGCCACTCAGACAAATTCTGAACAAAAAAATAAAAATTAGCCCACCTAGATATTTTAAAATTAAAAGTCATCTTACTTTTTCTCGTGGCTTTCGTAAACGTTGTCTAGATATTGTTTACCGGCTAGCCTGGCCACCTCTCGCATTACCCTATCTACAATCTCCTCTAAAAAGAGGCGCTCCTCAAAATGCATCGGCTTGCCTATTTTTACCAAACAGCTCCTCCTCCTCAAAAAGAATCCGGAAACGCCGATGTTGTATGTGCCCGTAATGGCTACCGGAACAATTGGCACGCCGGTTTTTTTGTATAAGTGAGCAATACCACGCTTGCCCTGATGCACGTGGCCGTCGCGAGAGAGGCCACCCTCGGGGAAAAACCAAACCTTATCTTTATTGCTTGGGTCTTTTAGCACTCGCACTACGTTGTGCAGTGCCCTCTCTAAATCCCCCCTCGCCCTTTGCACCGGGATTGACCCGTTGAGTCGCACATATGCCGCGGCAAACAAACCGATTGGGAAAGGTATCGGATTAAACCAATAAAAAAATTGCTCCAGCGCGGTAAAGCGGATGGGCATAAAACCCTGAGGCCACCATTTGTTATAAAAACGAGGCATCACGGCGGCGGCAATCGGGCCATCTATAAAAGAGGTGTGGTTAGAGGCAAAAATAACTTCTGTATGAGCCAGCTCTTTAATGTTTTCTTGCCCCTCCACTTTTAAACGCACAAAAAATCTTAGCAAGCCGTAAGTTGGCCAATAAGAGAGAGCCTGTAAAACTCTGCCGGCGTTACCAGACAAACTTAAATACTTGTCGGAGACAATGTGCCGTTCCGGATCTTTCCCCCCCCCAGTAATCTCTTTTTCCATGCTCTCAATTATACCACCTTTTTTACCTTACCCCCACCATTTGTTTATTAATAAGATTTTTGTATTGTTCGCAAGTCTTCATTAGCTCTGTGTGGTTACCCTCGCCAACCAGCTTGCCCTTATCGAGCACAAATATCTTATCGGCATCTTTAATGGTAGATAAACGATGAGCAATAATTATTGTAGTTCTGCCCTCGGAGGCATGCTCTATGGCCTGGTGGATAAGCATCTCGTTCTCGGTATCCAAACTAGAGGTAGCCTCGTCAAAAATCAAAATCTTCGGCTCTTTAATAAGGGCGCGGGCAATACCAACACGCTGCCTCTCGCCTCCCGAGAGCTTAACGCCTCTCTCGCCAAGGATAGTTTCAAAACCCTTTTCCAGGCGCGAGTAAAATTTATCTATGCAAGATAGTTTAGCAATTTTATCTAACTGTTCAGCAGTTATCTTTTCTCCGTCATCCCCCAGACCCAACAAAATATTGTATCGTAGGGTGTTATCAAATAAAGAGACGCTTTGCTCTACCATGCCCAAATTTTTGCGGTAGTTTCTTAGGTCTAGCTCTTTTAGATCGTTGCCGTCAACAATAACCTGACCGCCGTTTGGGTCGTATGCTCTAAGCAATAAATGAGTGATGGTAGTTTTACCGGCGCCAGAGTGCCCAACAAAGGCCACCTTTTGCCCCGGCTCAATAACAAAACTCACATCGTTAAGCGCATCTGGTGTCGGGCGAGTAACCTGCTCTTCTGCGGACTTATCGGTGCCATCCGCCTCCAAATATTTGGTGGCGGGATATTTAAAGGAAACATTCTTAAACTCTATTTTGCCCTCAAACTTGGCCGGCTTAATAGGTTTTGCCGCCTCTATTATATCGGGCTCAATTTCCATCAGCTCAAAATATTTTTTGATAGATTCTACCATGTCGGTAGCCTTGCGGTGGATATTGCCCACTCGCCAAAGATTGTTAAATACGTTAGATGTCCAAGAAAAAATAACGACTAGATAGCCGGGAGTATATTTACCCTGATATACCAAATAAACACCCAGCACCATCACTAAAACTTTTACGAGAGAAACAAAAATACTCCGAGAAGAGCCCATCGCCATAAATTTTATCCAGAGTTTTTTGGCCAAACCAAAAAGATCATCGAGTATGGCATCATAATCTCTTGAGAGACGTTCCTCTTGCGCGTTGACCTGTACCAGCTCCGCGTTGCGCATCAATTCGCTGTAAAATTTTCCTTCCTCCACATCTTTGTCTTTGTATATGGCCAAGGTGGGCGCGATAACTTTATTTATATAAATAGTGACAAAAATAAAAATCAAATCAAACACTAGCACAATAATGCCGATTATTGGGATCATAAACAAAAGAGCAATGGTAATCGCCAGGGTTTCGGTAATAACAGGCAGGGCATCATAAAGTATAAGGTTAGCAAAATTATTTATGGCGCTTTCCCCTCTTTTAATAACGCTTTGCTTGATACCGGAGTGCTGGTTAACATGCTGACCAATAGAAAAACTAAAAAATCTCTCTAGCGTTTTTTGGGCAATATGAACAGAAAAATCATAATCAAATTTTTTAATTTCAAAAACGTTCTCAAAATATCCGATCAGATTGCTCGTAATATAAGCCAACCCCGCAATGGCAATGAGCATCAAAGTTCGGGCAAAAGAGTGTTTGGCTATAATCGAGTCGATT
>JAHFLR010000013.1 GCA_023244795.1 bacterium | reverse complement strand
CAAATGATTATTTTGCCTTTTTATAATGAGGGCAAGGAGGTCGTGTTTCCGTCTATTGATGCTCTTGCCAAAGCCGATTGGGATAAAGATAAAATGATTGTAGTGCTTGCCTGCGAAGATAGAGCCGGCAAAGAGGGGGAAGAAGTCGCCATTGAAGCAAAAGAAAAATACGGCCACCTGTTTAAGCATTTTTTAGTTACTAAGCACCCGGATGGAATAGAGGGAGAGCTAAAGGGCAAAAGCGCTAATATAACTTGGGCGGCAGAGGAGGCGCGTAAAAAAATCTTGGACGCCTTTAATATAAAGTACGAGGACGTTTTGGTTTCTCCTTTTGATATCGATACCCAGCCATATCGCCAGTATTTTACCTGTTTGGCCTGGCACTTTTTAACCTGCGAAAAGCCCTTCCGTTCTTCTTTTCAGCCGGTTCCATTATTTAATAACAACATTTGGGATGCCCCCGCGCTCTCTAGGGTGGTGGCGGTGTCGGGTACTTTTTGGCAGATGATCCAGCAAGAGAGGCCGGAGAGGTTGGCGACCTTTTCCTCTCAATCTATAAATTTTAAAACAATTCACGAGTTAAACTACTGGCAAACCAATATTGTTTCCGAGGACTCGCGTATTTTTTGGACGGCGCTTTTGAGGTTTGACGGTGACTACCGGGTTATCCCGATGTCTTACCCGGTTTCTATGGATGCGCCGCTGGCTCCCACTTTTTGGGGAACCGCAAAAAATGTTTACAAACAGCAGCAGCGCTGGGGTTGGGGAGTGGAAAATGTTCCGTATCTTCTTTTTGGATTCTTAAAAAATAAAAAAATATCTGTCCAGCAAAAACTGCGATACACCTTTATGCAGATAGAGGGCTTTTGGTCTCTTTCCACCAACCCACTTATAATTTTTTTGATGGGCTGGCTGCCGTTGATGTTGGGGGGCAAAGAATATAACTCTTTGCTTTTGTCTTACAATCTCCCGCGCGCCACTCGAAATTTAATGGTGGTGGCGATGCTCGGTTTAATTATGTCAGCCATCATTGCCATTAGTTTTTTGCCGGCCCGGCCATCGCACAAGCACAAATTTCGTTATGCGCTGATGGTTTTTCAGTGGGTGCTCATCCCGTTTACTATTCCTCTCTTTGGCGCAATCCCTGGCCTAGACGCTCAAATTCGCTTGATGCTGGGCAAGTACATGGGGTTTTGGGTTACGCCGAAGCATAGGAAAACTGTAAAAAAAGAGTTATAATATTTTTTATGGCGAAGGAAGATAAAAAGTTTTTTGATGTAACAATCCCGGGAAAAAAGGTTGAACGCGGGCATTTGCATCCGTTAACCATTGTGCAGCGCCGAGCGGTGGATATTTTTAATTCTATGGGTTTTGAGGTAGCGGAGGGTCCGGAGGTAGAAACGGAGTATTACAACTTCGACGCATTAAACATCCCCAAAGATCACCCAGCCAGAGACATGTGGGATACCTTTTGGCTCAAAGATAAACGCTTACTAAGAACTCACACCAGCCCCGTGCAAATCAGATATATGAAGGAGCATCAGCCGCCGCTTAGGATAATCGCTCCGGGTAAAGTTTTTAGGTATGAGGCCACCGATGCCACCCATGAGGTGCAATTTTACCAGCTGGAGGGCTTGATGATTGGTAAGAAAATATCTCTAGCCAACTTAAAAGGAGTGATGGAGACTTTCTTCCAAAGTTTTTTTAATAGCAAAGATATAGAGGTGCGCTTAAGACCGAGTTATTTTCCGTTTGTGGAGCCGGGTGTGGAGGTAGATATGAAGTACAAAGGCAAATGGGTAGAGATTGCCGGCGCCGGTATGGTGCACCCAAAAGTTTTAGAGGAGGTGGGTATCGACCCCAAAGAGTACCAAGGCTTTGCGTTTGGAATGGGCATAGATAGGTTGGCAATTATTAAATACAAAGTAGACGACGTTCGCTTGTTCCACTCCGGAGATTTAAGATTCATCAATCAATTTTAATATGAGGGTATCATACAACTGGCTACAAGATTATTTAGACAAAAAACTACCGACGCCGGAGAAACTGGCGGAGGTTTTAACCATGCATGCGTTTGAGGTGGAGGGAATTATTCCACAAGGCAAGGGGTTAGAAAATGTTGTAGTGGGAGAAGTGCTGGAAAAGAAAAAACACCCAAATGCCGATAAATTAAGTTTAGTAAAAATAAAAGTAGGCGAGGGGGAAATTTTAAACATTGTTTGTGGCGCGCCAAATATTGAGGCGGGGCAAAAGGTGCCGGTTGCTTTAATCGGCGCAGAACTGCCAAATGGAATGAAGATAGAAAAAAGAGAAGTGCGGGGAGAGGTTTCCCGTGGCATGGTTTGCTCCGGCGCGGAGCTGGGTCTAGAAAAGCAAAGCTCGGGCATAATGACTTTAGATAAAAAAACAAAAATAGGTACACCCATCGCCAAGGTCCTGGGGCTAAACGATACTATTTTAGATATTGCCATTTTGCCCAATCGTAACCACGATTGCTTGGGGCATTTATGGGTAGCCAAAGAAGTAGCGGCGCTATTAAATTTTAAGTTTAAAGAGCCCAGAGCCCAAAAATATAAGGTAGGTAAAACTAAAAAGGTAACGGTAGAGAACAAGGCCAAAGATCTTTGCTCAAGATACATGGCAAGGTACGTAGCGGGAGTGGCAACCCGCCCATCACCGGAGTGGGTTAAAAAGAGATTAGAGGCCGTTGGGCAGCGCTCTATTAGTAATATTGTTGATGCCACTAATTTTGTAATGCTCGAGCTTAATCAACCTATGCATGCTTTTGATGCCGATAAAGTCTCCGGCAAAATTATTATTCGCCGTGCCAAAAAGGGAGAAAGATTTGTTACCTTAGATAATCAGGATTTTGAGCTAGACGAGGATGTTTTGCTTATTGCTGACGATAAAGAGGCATTGGCTATTGCCGGTATCAAGGGCGGCAAAAAAGCGGAGGTGGATGCCAATACAAAAAATATTATTTTAGAGGCCGCCAATTTTGACCAGGCCAACATCAGACGCACATCGCAAAAACTTGGGTTAAAAACAGACTCATCGTTGAGATACGAAAACGGTATTGCGCAGATGGCCGATTTGGCAATGGAAAGAGTTTCCGAAATAATATCGGAATCTGCCGGAGGAGTTTTTGGAGAAAAAACGGATGTCTACTCCAAAAAACAAAAACCGGTGGTGCTTGGCCTATTGCCGGAAGACGTTTCTAAATTTCTGGGCATAGAGGTTAAAGAGAAAGAGATATCGGCCACCCTAAAACGTCTGGGCTTTGGAGTAAAGAAAAACGGCAAGGCCATAAGGGTGATGGCTCCGATGGAGAGAATAGACATAGAGGCAGAGGCCGATTTAATCGAGGAGGTGGCCAGAGTTTACGGTTTATACAAAATCCCTTCGCTGATGCCAGAAGAAATAATCATTCCGCCCCAAAGAAACGATAACGTTTTTTTGCCGGGCTGGTAAAAGATATTTTAACCGGAGCCGGATTTAGCGAGGTGTACAACTATTCTTTTGCGCGAGAGGGAGCGGTAGAGTTGGCGAATCCGATAGATAAAAGCAAAAAATTCCTCAAAACAAATTTAGCCGAAGGGTTAAGAGAAAACGTCAAATTCAATTCCGCGTACTTTAAGAAAATCAAAATTTTTGAAATGGGCAAAGTTTACTCTCAAGCGGGTGAGAATGTTTCCTTGGCTGCGCTAATGCATCCGGGAGAGTTTGCGGAAACAAAAGGAATTGTAGAAATGATTTTAGACAAATTAGGCTTAGATGATTATTACTTTAGCGATCACCCCGACAAGGTGGCCGAAATCAGAATCGGTAACACATCAATTGGCTCCATAGACCACAACGGATTTGAACTAAACTTTGAAGAGTTAGTAAAACTCGCCGAGGAGGAGATGGAGTTTATGCCCATTTCCAAATACCCGGCCGTTAAAAGAGACATCGCTTTGTATGTGCCGTTAGATACGAGAGTAACAGAAGTGGAGGATGTGATACAAAATTCTGGCGGTCAGATTTTGAGCGATGTTGATTTGTTTGATATTTATGAGGAGGCAGGCGAAGACCGCAAATCTCTGGCTTTCCATATGATTTTTCAATCTTACGAAAAAACTCTCACCGATGTTGAGGCCAACGAGCTACAAACGGCGATCATAAAGGCCCTCGAGGCTAACTCCGATTGGGAGGTCAGAAAAGGGTAGTTTTCCTATAAAATTTATGCTAAAATATAAGTGTTCCCAGAGATGGGGATAGTTAATTTTATTAAAGTAAATGGCAAAAGAAGAACCAAAAAAGAACGGCTATACAGCCAGCGACATATACGTTTTAGAGGGCTTAGAGCCTGTTAGGAAGCGTCCGGGCATGTATATCGGCTCAACTGGGGTAGATGGCTTGCACCACCTGATTTGGGAGGTTTTTGACAACTCCCGAGACGAAGCAATGGGTGGTTACGCCAGCGAAATCGAAGTAGCTCTTTTGCCTGGCAACCGGGTTAGAGTGGCGGATAACGGCCGAGGCATTCCGGTAGAGATACATAAACAAACAAAAGTTTCCGCGTTGGAAACTGTTATGACCACCTTGCATGCCGGAGGCAAGTTTGGCGGCGATTCTTATAAAATTTCCGGAGGTTTGCACGGTGTCGGTGTGTCTGTGGTAAACGCGCTTTCCATTTGGGTGAGGGCGGAAATTTTTAGAGACGGAGGCAAATTTTCTCAAGAGTATAAAATAGGCAAGCCGCAGGGTAAGGTCAAAAAAGAATCAGCTAGCAAGCTGACCGGCACTATCATTACTTTTGAGCCAGATATAGAAATTTTTAAAGAAATAAAGTTTGATGCCAACAAGGTTATTAACCACTTGCGCGAGCAGGCTTATTTAACCAAGGGTTTAAAGATTAGAGTTTTAGATGCCAGAAATTACGAAGGCAAAATAAACTTCGATGTTTTTTATTTATCGGAATTAAATCTTCCGATTTTCTCTCACACTTTTTACATAGAGGGCGGCATTGTCTCTTTGGTTAAGTACATAAACAAAAACGAGAAGGCAATCCAAGATAAAGTTTTTTATGTAAAAAAAGAAGTGCCGGAGCTGGGCGCCGCTTCGGTAGAAGTGGCATTGCAATATATTGAAGATATCGAAACAAAAGAAGTAAGTTTTGCCAACAATATTAAAACGCCGGAGGGCGGCGCGCATTTAACCGGTTTTAGAACCGCTCTAACCAGAACGTTAAATGATTACGGCAAAAAAAATAATTTAATTAAATCAGAAGACGATAGCTTTACCGGAGACGATGTAAGAGAGGGCCTGACGGCCGTTATCTCGGTTGGGCTCCGCGAGCCGCAATTTGAGGGGCAAACAAAAGCCAAGCTGGGTAATCCAGAGGCCAGGGGCGCGGTAGATACTGTTTTTAGCCAGGCCTTTGCCGAATTTTTGGAAGAGAACCCAGATGACGCCCGCTCCATGGTGGGCAAGGTAGTGTTGGCGCTTAAGGCGCGCAAGGCCGCTAAGGCCGCCAAAGAAAGTGTTTTAAGAAAGGGTATTTTGGAGGGGTTAACGTTGCCAGGAAAATTGGCCGACTGCCAAACCAGAGACGCATCGGAGTCGGAACTCTTTATTGTGGAGGGAGATTCCGCCGGTGGCTCTTCTAAGCAGGGCAGAGATAGACGCACACAAGCCATCTTGCCACTGCGAGGAAAAATTTTAAACGTAGAGAGAACCAGAATAGATAAAATGCTTGCCTCCAAAGAAATTAAATCTTTGGTTATTGCGTTGGGTGCCGCCATTGCCGAAGAATTTAACTTGGAAAAAATAAGATATCACAAAATAATTATTGCTACCGATGCCGACGTTGACGGCGCGCATATCAGAACTCTTTTACTAACATTATTTTACAGATACTTTGAGCCGGTTATAGAAGCAGGCTACTTGTATATTGCCCAACCGCCACTTTTCCGTATACAAAAAGGCAAAGAGGTTACCTACGCTTATAGTGAGGCGGATAAAGATAAAATAGTGGGCAAGGGAGTAGTTAAAACATCCGAAGAAGGCGAGGAGGAGGGAGCAGATGGAGAAGAGGGAGCAAAAAAGGCGTCCTCCGGCTACAATATTCAGCGCTACAAAGGTCTCGGAGAGATGAACCCGGAGCAATTATGGGAAACCACAATGGATCCCGCCAAAAGAATTTTAAAACAAGTTTCCATTGACGACGCCGAGGAGGCAGATAAAATATTTGATGTTTTGATGGGCGCCTTGGTAGAACCTCGTCGGGCGTTTATTGAGACAAATGCCAAAGTCGTACAAAATCTAGACGTATAATAAAAAAACCCCCATTAGGGGTTTTTTTTATTGCAAAAAAGTCTTGTTTTGGTAAGCTACCTGTGGATAGTTTCTAACACTCGCAATAATGGAGTGAACCCAGAAGGAGGTAAAGAATGCCCACGTTCTTGCAGCTGTGCCTTGTTGCGATATTGTTTTTTGTCTTTTGGTGGTTGGCTGGCTTATTGGCTACCGGCATTTTGGTTCGCGCGGGAAAGCTTAGGCGCGAAGTCGGAAAAGGTACATATGATGCGGATTATCAGGAGCGCTGCCTAACCACCTTTTGGGGTTTTGGCAGCCTAATCTGTGTGATTTTGTATTTCATTTTTCGTCGTCCGGTTTCGTGGCTGTGGAAATATTTTGTAGCTCTGGCTTTGTTCTGCCACCGCGGTTTCCGCTCGCGTTAATCGCGATGGAAATAGTAAACAAAAAGACGGGCGAAGTTCGGCGCGGGCTCGGCAGAGTAAATGCCGCGATTGATAGGCAAAACAGCCGAAGGCCGACAAAAGCCGTAAATACCGGTTCGGCTGGAGCGGAAAGGATTTCACCTCACATTGCGGGGCTCACATATTCTCCCAGGAAGGAGAAGAAACATTCGGCGGGCGCCTAGCGCCCGCCTTTCTTTTTTCAATTTATTTTTTATCCGAGATTTCTTTTTTGATACGTTCAACAAAATTTTCTACGTCAACAGCGCCTTCGTCGCCGGCGCGAGAGCGCACGGCTACAGTTTTAGCCTCAACTTCTTTTTCTCCAACTACTAAAATATACGGAACTTTTTGTAACTGCGCCGCTCTAATACGTTTGCCGAGAGTTTCGTTGCTGTCATCCAGTTCCGTTCTAATACTCGCACTCTGTAATTGTTCCAAAACTTTTTTACCATAATCGTTAAATTTTTCCGAAACGGGGATAATAATAGTTTGTGTCGGCGATAACCAAAGGGGGAAGGCGCCGGCGTAATGCTCTATCAAAAACGCCATAGTGCGCTCAATGGCTCCAATGGAGGAACGGTGTACCACTACGGCCTCTTTCTCTTTTCCGTCCTGGTCTATATAGGTTAAGTTAAATCTTTTAGGCATTACAAAGTCATACTGCACGGTAAAGGCGGTATCCTCTTTGCCTCTTACATTTTTCATTTGGATATCTATTTTGGGGCCGTAAAAAGCGGCTTCATTGTTGGCTTCCACAAAATTGCAATCACGCCCCTTTAAAACTTTTCTTAAAACTCCCTCGGCCTCCTCCCAAGCGGCGTCATCTTTGTAGTATTTTTTATCGTCTGTTCTGTCGCCTAGCGATAACCGATAAGAATAGTTTTCTCCCATTTTTAGCCCAAATACACCGGCGGCGTAATCTATGAGGTCTAGCGCTTTGCTTATTTCTTCTCCGGCTTGCCCGGCGTCTTTGCAGATTACGTGCGCGTCGGCGAGGCAGAAGCCGCGCAGCCGTATTAGCCCCGTTAGCTCGCCCGATTGCTCATAGCGGTAAAGTTTGGCCAGCTCGGCAATGCGCATTGGCAACTCTTTGTAGCTCCTGGGCTTGCTTAGGTAAAGCTCAAAGTGATGGGGGCAGGTCATTGGTCTTAGTATCAGCTCCTCGTCTTCGGCGTTCATGGTGGGGTACATAGAGTCTTTGTAGTAAGGGTAGTGGCCGGACTTTTTGTATAAATCTGTTTTGGCTAAATCTGGAGTGCAAACGTGCTTATAGCCGCGCTTAATTTCTTCGTCCACAATAAATCTCTCCAGCTCTCTCCTTATGGTGGCGCCTTTTTCTGTAAACAAGGGCAACCCCTTACCAACAACATCAGAGAATACAAACAAATCTAAATCCTTACCGATTTTTCGGTGGTCTCTTTTTTCTGCTTCCTCCAGCATCTTTATATAATTATCCAGATCCTCTCCGTTATTAAAAGCGTAGCCGTAAATACGGGTGAGCATTTGGTTCTTTTCGCTGCCTTTCCAGTAAGCGCCGGCAATTTTGGCGAGCTTAAATGAGTCAGGGTTTATTTCTTTGGAGTTTTCTACATGAGGTCCGGCGCACAGGTCGGTAAAGCCACCAGATTTGTAAACAGAGATTTGCTCTCCTTTCTGGGCCAGCTCATCAATTAGTTCTAATTTAAATGGCTGGTCTTTAAAAATTTCTTTTGCTTCTTCCGCCGAGATTTCTGATTTCTCAAAAGCAATTTTTCCTCCAATTAGTTTTTTGATTTTTCTCTCTAAATCCTTAAGATCTTCCGGCGCCACTGATATGCCACCGAAGTCATAATAAAAACCATTGTCTATGGTGGGGCCGATACCCAGTTTGGCTTCCGGCCATTTTTCTAAAACCGCTGCGGCCAAAAGATGGGCGAGCGAGTGTCTTGATTTTTCTAAATTTCCCATACGCCCATGTTATCATTGTTTGCTTCCTTTTTCCATGATATTTTAATAGATGGAACTATCAAATGCCGGGAGGGCATATGGCTAGAAAGGTGCTCATTATAGAGGATTATGATCTTATCCAAGAAACCTTTGCTCATTCTTTGGGGCCCAAGCTTGACGCTATGGGTATTGAGCTTCTGCAGGCTTTAAATGCGGAAGAGGCGAGAGACTATTTCTACGCGGCGATAAGCGATTTTATCGTTATTTCTTTTGACGGCAGATTGCCAAAGAAGCAGGGCGGAGAGGTTGGATTTTTCGGCGCTATTTTGGCGAGGGAGTTTTCTAAACACGTAAGAAGGGAAACAGTTCTAATCGCCGCCTCCAGCAACAGCGATTCTAACGCAGACCTGATGCTGGCGGGGTGTAGCCAAGTTTGCCCGTCTAAAGATAAGCTCCTAGAGATAATCCTTAATATTGTAGGCCTTTGTTAGGCATTGACATTTGCTTCAAATGATGTATAATTTAAGGCAGATATTGATAATAAAAGACTAGGCGGGCTATTGGCGCAAGTCGGTAGCTCATTGTAGCAACCTCAGCCACCCAAAAGGAGACTGAAATGCTGAGGAACATCTTCCGTTCCGTCGACCCGCTCTGCTGGCTCCGTAGCCAGCGCCGTCTTTCGCGTCGCCTCCAGGCGGCCAAGAAGGGCGTGCGCGGCACGGTCCAAGCCGTGGTCCACGAGCACGAGGCACACCTCGCCCAGCTCGCGGAGCGGTTCGTCCGCGACGATGAGGTCTGGGTCGAGAACGACTTCGATCTCGAGGATGCCGCCAACTCGGTCGACGACACGCTCACCCCCTTCAGGGGCATGCGCAGGTCGTCGCAGACGTCGGTCGGGCTCTTCCGTCACAACCGGTACAACCGGAGCGAGACGGGGCACCACCACCACCGGCCGTGGTGGAAGCGTCGGACGCGGGTTACCCCGCGTCGCATGGAGGTTGGGGAGCCGACCTTCATCTTCGCCTAGTCGAGTAGCACCTTCATGGGCGCCCCAGTTTACACCGGGGTGCCCATCTTTATTTTAAGGGGTCATTTCTTTTAGTTGATCTGCGATAATAGAGGGTTCACCATTTCTCAAAGAAATTTTTCCTTTTATCCCGATGCAATTGCCATCTTTTAGTATGGAGTCAAATTGCGCCATCACGCCAGGGAACACTACCACCTCAATACTATTGTTGTAATCGGAGACTTTTACAAAAGCCATGGGGTCATTTTTTTTGGTCATAATTTTTCTGACGCTTTCTATCATTCCCCCGATTACTACCGGCATGTTTTCTTGTAATTTTCTGGCTTCGCCAACAGAGACTTTTAGTTTGGCTAGTTTATCTTTAAATTTATCCAGCGGGTGGCCGGAGATATAAAGCCCCAGGAGCTCTTTTTCCCAGGCGAGCTTTTCCTCCTGCAGAGCTTTGGGCGCGTCTTTTAGTTTTAGGCCGGGGAGTGTTTGTTTATTTTCCATTAAGCCAAACAGAGAGTTTTGTGCCGTTGCGATGCTGGCGGTTTCTTTGTTGTACTGCAGCGCGTCTTCCATATTGGCCAGCATGGAGCCGCGTTCTCCAAGTTCATCCATGGCGCCGGATTTTATTAGCGCCTCTAAAGATTTTTTATTTAAATTTCTATGGTGGACTCTTTCCAAAAAGTTGGAGAGCGACTCAAATCGGCCATTGTTTTTTCTTTCTTCAATTATAATGTTAGAGATTTCTTCTCCGAGATTCTTGATTGTATACAAGCCAAATCGGATGCCTTTGCCCGTTCCCGTGCTAATAACCGTAAAATCGCCGAAGCTCTCGTTTATATCGGGCGGTAGAACGGGCAGGTCCATTTTTTTGCATTCGGTAATTGTCTCGGCTATTTTTTCTGTATCACCGGCATCGGCAGAGAGCACGGCGGTCATAAACTCGGCCGGGTAGTTGGCCTTTAGATATGCCGTTTGATACGCCACCATCCCATAAGAGGCGGCATGCGCCTTATTAAAGCCGTAACCTTTAAACGGTTCAAACAATTGCCACAATGCGTCGGCTTTTTCTTTTGTCAGACCGCCGTGGGTTTGGCACCCTTCTTTAAATATTTTTTCTTGCTTGGCCATTTCCTCCGGAATTTTTTTACCGATTGCTTTTCTAAATTTATCTACCGTATCCCAGTTGTAGCCGGCCAGTTCTAGCGCAATAAACAAAACGTCGTCTTGGTAAGTTACGATACCGTAGGTTGAGCCCAGTATTTTTTCCAGTCTGGGGTCGAGATATGTTATTTTTTCTTTTCCGTGTTTTCTTTTAATAAAACTGGGGATACTAATCATCGGCCCAGGCCTAAAAAGAGCAATCATAGCGATGATGTCCGTTATTTTGGTGGGCTTGAGCTCTTTTAGCCATCGTGTCATGCCGGAGCCTCCTAATTGAAAGACGCCGATTGTTTCTCCTTTGGCCAACATCTCGTAAGTTTTGGCATCGTCTAGCGGAAGCGCCTCCAGGTTTATGTCTATGCCGTGTATTTGTTTTATTAATCGTACGCCGTTACCCAAAATAGAGAGGTTTCTGATTCCCAATAAGTCGTATTTTAACAAGCCGGCGTCTTCCACGGCGTGCATATCATATTGGGTGATTATTTTTTCGCCGTTGGGCTCGCGCTGCAGTGGCACAAAATCGGTGAGCGGCGTTGGGCTAATAACGTTGCCGGCGGCATGCACTGATATGTGGCGCGCGCAGCCCTCAATTTTTTTGGCCAGGTCTATTATCTTTTTGGAGTCGGTATTTTTTTTGTATAACTCCTCCAATTCCGGCACAATGCTCATGGCCTTGGTTATCGTCATGGGGAATCCTTGCGAGCCCATGGGGATCAGCTTGGCAAGTTGGTCTCCAACAGAGTACGGGTAACCGAGAGCGCGGGCGACATCTCGCACGGCAGCTCGGGCCATCATTGTTCCAAAAGTTCCGATTTGCGCTACATGGTCTTTGCCGTACTTTTCTTTTATATATTCTATTATTTCCTCTCTGCGGTTATCGGCAAAATCCATGTCGATATCGGGCGGCGATGGCCTAAAGGGATTTAAAAATCTTTCAAATGGTAAAAAGTATTTAATCGGATCAACGGTAGTAATGCCGATTAAGTAAGAGACAAGCGAGCCTGCCGCTGAGCCCCTGGTGTTGGTAATAATGCCCTTGCTTCTGGCAAAGTTAATCATGTCGGCCACCACAATAAAATAAGGCGCGTACCCTTTTTTGTTGATAACATCCAGTTCGTATTCTATACGCTGTTTTACTTCTTCTCCGTCATGAGGAAATTTTTCAATCAGCCCTTTCTCTGCCTGCTCTCTCAAATAATCTTCCGCCGTTTTACCTTCCGGCAACTGTACTTTGGGGAAGTGCCATTTGCCCAGCGCCAACTCCACATTGCATTGTTCTGCTATTTTTACCGTGTTCTCCAGCGCTTCGGGGTAATCTTTCATCAACTCCCACATTTCTTCCGGTGAGCGCATGGAGTAATTTTCTCCCAGAGCGCTTAAGCGATTTTCGTCTGTAGTTTTAACGTTTGTTTGTACTGCAACCAAAACGTCTTGTGCTTCGGCGTCGTCGGCGTTTAGGTAATGGATATCTTGGGTCGCCACCAGAGGGATACCTGTTTTTTTTGAGATTTCAACCAATCCGTCTCGCACTCGGTTGTACTCCTCAATGTTGGGGTGGTATCCAATTTCTATGTAAAAATTTCCTTTACCTAAAATCTCCTCGTACTCTTTGGCGGCTTGTTCGGCCTCCTCAAACTTTTGATTTTTTACTAAACGCGAGAGTTCTCCGGCCAAACACGCCGAGAGCCCTATCAGGCCTTCGCTATGCTCGCGTAATATTTTTTTATCTATTCGAGGTCGGTAGTAAAAACCATCCAAATGGGCGGCAGTAATAAGCTTAATGAGATTTTTGTAGCCGGTTTCGTTTTTTGCCAGTAGCACTAAGTGATAGATTTTGTTGTCTATGCCGGGGCGTTTTTGGTCTAGGGTCTCAAAGGCCACGTAGCACTCGATACCCAAAATAGGTTTAAGCCCGGCGGCTTTGGATTTTTTATAAAAGCTTATGGTGCCGTACATATTGCCGTGGTCGGTTAGGGCCAGGGCGGGCATCTCGTATTCCACCGCCTTTTTTACCAAGGCGGGGATTTTAGCTAAGCCATCTAAAAGGCTATAGTGAGAGTGGGTATGGAGATGAACAAATTGCTTACTCATGCCCGTTTATTATATCATTTCATTATCAATGGGCAAAAAATACATAATTGGCATAGACGAAGCGGGCAGGGGCCCCTTGGCCGGACCGGTTTCGGTGGCCGGTTTTTTTTGTGAGGCAATAAACGGCAGTCTAATTATCGGCAAGGTTAAATATAAAGATTCTAAAAAGTTTAACGAAAAAAATAGAGAAAAGATTTACGAAAAGTTGGAGAAAAATTTTGCCGTCAGTTTAATAAGTCACACACACATAGATAAGTACGGCATGTCTAGCGCCCTGGCCATGGGCGTGGAAAACGTGCTCAAAGAGTTGGCGGAAAAATTTAACATAACTCACGAAAATTGTTTTGTAGTTCTAGATGGCACACTCAAGGCTCCCAAACAATATAAACAAAAGACGATTATAAGGGGGGATGAGAATGTTGAGGTAATTGCCAACGCCTCAATTTTTGCCAAGGTCACCAGAGATAGGTATATGGTGGAGCTTGATAAAAAATATCCGCAATACGAATTTACCAAACACAAAGGTTATGGCACAAAACTGCATTACGAAAAGATAAAGCAACACGGCATTAGCGATGTGCATAGAAAAAGTTATTTAAAAAGGTTAACATAAAATTATGAAATTTAATTTTTCTGGGAATTCAGATAAAGTCAATAAAAACGCTACTTATGTTTTTATTGACGCCTCAAACGTTTGGAATGCCATAAAATCAGAAAAGAAATTTATTGAGTATGGGAATATTAAAGATTATTTTAAGAAAAAGTTTAATTCGGAGCAGGTAGAAGTTTTTTATTATGATGCCTATCCAAAAGACGGGACGAGGAGTTATGATTTAGACGGAAAACATAAGTTCTTTACTTATCTTAAAAAGGGGTTAGGCTTTACTGTAAGAAAAAAAGAATTGAAAAGGATTTCTATTTTTGGTGAAAATGGAGAATCCGTAATAGAAAAGGGAAATATGGATGTAGAAATGACAATTGATGCCATGCACAATATGAATAAATATGGCGTGGCAGTTTTGTTTAGTGGCGACGCTGATTTTTTAGCCTTGGTAAATTATTTAAAAAATGGCGGTAAAAAAGTTTATATTTTTTCATCAAAAAACAATATTTCCCATGAGTTAAAAACTGGTGGTGACGGTTATTTTGACCTCAGGGATATTTATGAGTTTTGGGGCAAAGATTTAAAACACAGATTAGTTTAAAACAAAGCCACCCTCAATTAAGAGGGTGGCCCTGGGATGTATAACCCTAACGGTTTAATGAAAACCGAAAGACATCATTAATATATCAAATTATAGAAAAAAATCAAATTGTTGCGGATAATTCAAAAGCACGGCGTTAGAGTTGATTTTTGGGGCGATTGTTCTAATATCAGGCCAGAAGTACAAACAAACAACCAACGGAAAGGCGGTTATCATGGCAAAGAAAGGGAACCACGGAGACGTGTTGGCAAAGGTTAGAAACCTTGAAGAGATCAAGGAGTTGTGGCACGAGTCGGTCATCAAAGGAAGGCC
>JAHFLR010000012.1 GCA_023244795.1 bacterium | reverse complement strand
AGTATTTTGAGTGTTCTACAACAACACGCAAACACAAAACGCACGAAACGAAAGGAGAACAAATTGAACGAGAATGCAAAACAGCTGTTGAGATTGTGTGAGGAGCTTAGGTCCAAGATTGATTACGGTGAAGTGCGGAATCGTCTGGAGGTAAAGTACCCCGGCCCGCCCTTTAACCCTCCCGAAGCCAAGATGGTGGAGGCGCTTATCTTTTGGGCGTTTGTCCAATCGGATAATTTCTTCCGCCACAGTTCGGCATCGGGTCGGGATGAGTTTCTGACTCACTTCCTTGATCACGACAATCTGCACATTCGTCTCATCGCTCACGTCGAAAAGCTGCCTGTCAGCGTTTGGCGTAAAATTCTGTGGAAGTACAACATTGCTTTCGCCTCGTTTGAGAGCTTCCTGCGCCGCATCACTGTGGAGCAGGTCCAGGCCATCCTGGCCAATTACGAGGATTTCTTTATCCTCACTAAGGTGCCCCGAGTGTTTGGTTGGGCGTCTCGCCTTTTGGGGCGTGCCACCTACCAAAATCTTTTGGACGAAATCTTCCTTGGCCCCGACGACCGCAACCTGCGCTACATGAGCAAGGGGGCGATGTCGTACAATTTGTTGGGCTTGGATTTTGGTTTCAATGCCTACCCCGGTGGTGTCAGCGATGACACCAAACTGGTGGAGGTGAGCCCGTTGCGCTTTCTCTCGGTCAAGAATCACGCCGACGACTTTGTGGTCAACACAGAGTTCGGCAAGTATTTTTGGTTATACCGAAAGGCAAGAGCCAACGCGGCCTACAATCATGGCAAAGAGGTGCGCCTCAAGACGCACATTTGCCCCGGGTTCTGGGCCACGCTCATCGCGCACGCTCTCTTTTGGGTGGTTTCGCCGGCTCTGCTGGCGACTGCTCATTACTGGGCGCCGCATTCGGGTAGTCAATTTGTTCATCGTTTTCCGCTTCTTTTGTCGGCGTGCGTTACCCCAGTCTGGCTGGCAACGGCTTTTGTCGGGACCCTTTTCCGAGCAATCGGTGGAGTGATCCCCTCAAGCGCTAGAAATAAGGCGCGGGAGATCGTCGGGGATTACGTCGCTCCGATAATGATGTGCCTGGTATTACTGGTGGGTGCGCTTGTTTGCGGCTTCCTCCTTATCTCTTCGCTGCGGGACACCTATCAGTTTCTGCAGCTTACCTTCGGGCACCTCGGCGCTAGCGCTATCTTCGGCATTGCCTCGCTTTACCTTGGCAACAAGGTGTACGGCCGGGTAAAGAACGGGTCTTTCCCGAAGTTTGGCAAGCTGTTCGTTCCGGTTCGTTACTCCTGTATCGCGCTGGCGGCGACATCGGTTGCCCATTTCCTCTATCTCTACGGAGGGAGGATTTGGGGGCAGGCGCTTAGGTTCCTCGCCATGATGCTGGAGGGATTCCGGATGATGGGGTGGGTGATGTTGTTGTTCGCAGTCCCGTTTGCCCTTACGGGCGTGATGGTGCTGTGCGCAACCAAGATGGAAGAGAAGAAGTGGGTGAGGGTCTCCAAGATCTTTGCCTGGGGCATCAACGGGTTGGTAGTGGCCATCTTTGCGTCGGCGGCCGGGTTGCCTTTTTGGGCGCCTTCGGTTATCGGCAACGAGATGCCCCTCCTCGTTAAGGTGCTCTATACGCTTTGTTGGATTGCCACGGCGGTGGGCTACGTGTTCGCTTGGAAACGCGCGTCAAAGGAAGACCCGCGCTACCAGCGTTACTATGCTGGCTACCTCGGGTGGATCAAGGTTGATCCACGCGTTCTGATGCAGAACAAGTGGCTCAACTCGCTTGAGCCGCAAGAGCAGAAGAGCGTTTGCGGCGAGTATCAACGCCTCATGAGCAACATTTTCTCCTCCAGAGACTCTGACGATGCCAATGACATCGCCAACGAGATTGCTCTCAAGCTGGATAGCCGGCTGCTGGCCTTTTTGCGCAGCAACGCTGCAGGGCTCAACGAACGCGCCGGCTACAATCACACCGGAGCCAGAGAGATCATCCTGGCTTACGGGTTCGGAGCGGATTCGTATGACGCCGCTCTGGCGATGGCTCAAGAATGGCATCGGGAGAGCCGGGAGATGTTGGAGAAGTTCCTCCTCGCTCTGAAGATTATCTTCTACCCGGTAATCCTGGTCTGGAAGGCCGTCTGCAAGTTGGCGGAATGGGCAAAGACCATCTACCGCCTAGTGGAGCTGTTCCAGAAGCGTTGCCCATATTGGGCCAAGCCGGAGAGAATCCGGATGGAGATTGCCGGAGACTAGAATACGAAGGAATAGAAAAGCATAAGATTGGCGCGGAGGGTAGACCCCTCCGCGCCGTTTGTTTTTATGGGGTTGACGACTCATTTTCTTTTTGCTAACATAACTACACTTGCCCGAACGGGTATTTTAATTTGCATATGGCGTTACTAGATGTAGTCAAAGGTAAAAAAGAGACCAAGCCAAAAAGAAAGGCGGACAAAGAGGAGAAAGGCGAGGCGGGGTCAAAAGCAAACGAAGCTATTTCAAAAGCTTCTAAGTTTGCCGCCAGCGTGTTAATCAGACCGCACGTAACAGAGAAATCAACCATCGCCAACGAATCCAACTGCTATGTGTTTGAAATCAACAAGCGAGCAAACAGGTCTATGGTTAAGCAAGCCATTAAGGAAGTTTACGGCGTTATTCCAAGAAAAGTTAATATTACTGTTATACCGGATAGGCAGGTTGTTTTAAGAAGGCAGAAGGGTACCAAGCCGGGATACAAAAAAGCCGTTGTTTTTTTGAAGAAAGGAGATAAGATAGCTATCAGCTAGCAACAAATTTTATGAAGACTTATAAACCCACATCGCCATCAAGAAGAAATATGACCGGTATTTTATACCGCGAGTTTCTTACTCCTGGAGTTAAACCGGAAAAAAGTTTAACCAAGGGTGGCAAAAGAGCGGTGGGAAGAAACTCTTTTGGCCGAATCACCACCAGGCATAAGGGAGGGGGCAACAAGAGAGTTTTTAGAGTGGTAGATTTTAAATACGAAAAAATGGATATTCCGGCTACTGTTAAGACCATTGAGTATGACCCAAACAGAAGCGGTTTTGTTTCTTTAATTGGCTATGCCGATGGAGAAAAAAGATATATATTAGTTCCCAAGGGCGTTAGCGTGGGAGATAAGGTTTTGGTTTCCGAAAAAGCCGACATTAAGCCGGGTAATCGATTGCCGCTTAACAAAATTCCATCGGGCACTTTTGTTTATAATATAGAGCTTAAGCCAAATGGTGGGGCCAAATTAATCAGATCGGCCGGCAGTTATGCCGAAATAGCCGCTCATGACGGCGGTTTTGCGTTGTTAAAGATGCCATCAGGAGAAGTTAGAAAGGTAGAAGAAAAAGCTTGGGCCAGCATCGGGCAAGTTTCCAATGACGAAAACAGATTAGTAAAGCTGGGCAAGGCCGGCAGGTCAAGGCATTTGGGCATTAGGCCGACAGTTAGGGGCTCGGTAATGAACCCGGTAGACCATCCGCTTGGAGGAGGAGAGGGCCGACAAGGAGCCGGTATGAGCAAGCCCAAAAACAAATGGGGCAAGCCGATAAGAGGTGTCAAAACCAGAAATCCGCACAAATATTCCAATATGTTAATTGTTCAGAAGCGCGTTAAAAAGAAAAAGAAGTAAAACAACATGACAAGATCAGTCAAAAAAGGACCATACG
Source organism: bacterium (assembly GCA_023244795.1). Lineage (GTDB taxonomy): Bacteria > Patescibacteriota > Minisyncoccia > UBA9983 > UBA9983 > JAHFLR01. The sequence continues at coordinate 11,003 of JAHFLR010000012.1, read as the reverse complement.
TAGACGAGAAGTTGCTGCAAAAAATCAGCAAGTTTAAGCCAGAGAACGCGCCGGTTATTAAGACATGGTCTCGTGATTCCCAGATTGCTCCGGAGATGGTCGGATTTAAATTCGGAGTCCATAACGGAAAAGATTTTATTGAGGTGATGGTTACGGAAGAAATGGTCGGGCATCGATTAGGTGAGTTTAGTTTAACCCGCAAATTTGTAAGACACGGAGGTAAAATGCAAAAAGAGATAGAAGCCAAGAAGAAGGAGGCCGAGATCGCTTCAGCGCAAGCTGCTAAAGCCGCGCCAGCCGCAGCCGAAAAGAAAAAATAATTTTAAATTATGACAGCAGAAGTTTCAGCCAAATTAAGATTTTATAGAGCCGCGCCCCGTAAGGTACGTTTGGTTGCTGATTTAATCAGGGGCAAAAGCGTGATTAAGGCAAAAGAGCAGTTGGCATTTTTAGATAAAAAATCTACAGAGGCGGTGGCCAAATTGTTAACTTCCGCGGTCAGTAACGCCAAACATAATTTAAAAGTGAAAGACGAATCAAGTTTGTTTATTAAAAAAATAACGGTTGATAGCGGACCGGCTTACAAAAGATTTAGGCCGGCATCGCGAGGCAGCGCCCATCAGATTAAAAAGAGGACAAGCCACATAACCATAACCGTGGCGGAAAAATAATTATGAGTAAAAAAGTCCATCCATACGTTTTTAGATTAGGAATTTTGCGTGACTGGAAATCGCGCTGGTTTAATTTGAGAGAATATCGACACTTTTTGAAGGGCGACGTTTTAATCAGAGAAGCTTTAGTAAAGAAACTAAAGGGCATGTATGTTGAGAACATTGAGATAGAAAGAAACCCCACCCTTTTCCACGTTATTATAAGAACATCAAGACCGGGGCTTTTGATTGGCAGAAAGGGAGAGGGCTCGGATAGTATAAAAAGAGAAATCGTAAAGCTATTTAAGAAAATAAAGTTGGAGGCTCCCAAGGAGATTAAGCTTACGGTAGAAGAAGTTATCAACCCGGAGGGCAATGCCAAAATCGTTGCTCAAATGGTGGCAGAGGGGTTGGAAAAAAGAATGCCCTTTAAGCGTGTAATGAAACAAGTTTTGGAAAAAGCGATGGCCACCAGAGACGTTAAGGGAGCCAAAGTTTTCTTGTCGGGCAGATTGGGCGGAGCGGAAATGGGCAGAAAGGAGTGGCTAAAGAAAGGCCAAATCCCACTTCAAACAATCAGAGCGGATATCGATTTTGCCAGAGAGCGAGCCAGTCTCCCATACGGAGACATTGGAATTAAAGTTTGGATTTATAGAGGAGAAAAGATAAGCAAGTAAAACCGTTATGTTATTACCAAAGAAAGTAAAATTTAGAAAATGGCACAAGATGAGGGTAAACCCCAAGACCAAGCAAGTTGCCACCAGAGGCAATACGGTAGCTTTCGGATCTTTTGGACTCAAGGCGGAGGAGCCATTTTGGATTAAATCAAACCAGATTGAGGCAGCCAGAAAGGTGATGGCCAGATTTGTGCAGAAGACAGGTAAAATTTGGATTAGAATTTTCCCAGACAGACCGATAACATCAAAACCGCCAGAGGTGGGCATGGGAGGAGGAAAAGGAGATCCAGTAGGGTACGTTGCTCCGGTCAAGGCAGGCACAGTTTTGTTTGAGATAGACGGCGTACCGGAAAATATTGCCAAAGAAGCATTAAGAAAGGCCGGCGCTAAGCTACCATTAAAAACGAAAGTTATAAGCAGATAATTGAGCGATTTATTATGAAGAAAAAGCTAACAGGAAAAGTTGTTTCGGATAAGATGGATAAAACAGTGACTGTTTTGGTAAGCAGGTATGTTAAGCATCCGAAATATAAAAAATACTTAAAGACCAGCGAAAAGTACAAAGCCCACGACGCAGCCAAAGAATTTAAGATTGGCGATACGGTTATTATTGAGGAATGCGCGCCGATCTCAAAAGATAAAAGGTTTAAAGTAATAAAAAAGATTTAAATTTATGATCCAGTTAAGAACAATGATGAATTTAGCCGATAACAGTGGAGCCAAAATAATCCAGGTTTTTAAGGTTTTGGGAGGAAGCCGCAAGAGATACGCCCAGCTTGGAGATGTTATTGTTGCTTCGGTAAAATCGGCCGAACCCAGAAAGATTGTAAAAAAGAAGGAAGTCGTTTACGCCCTGGTGGTAAGACAAAAGAACGCATTTAGAAGAAAAGACGGTTCTTACATCAGATTCGATGATAACGCGGCGGTAATTTTGGATAAAGACAAAAAAGAAATGAGAGCCGGTAGGGTGTTTGGTCCGATCCCCAGAGAGATCCAGGAGAAAGGTTTTTCAAAGATTATTTCTTTAGCACCGGAGGTAGTTTAAATTTAAAAATATGGAAATTAAAAAAGGCGATACAGTAAAAATAATAAGCGGCAAAGACAAAGGAAAATCCGGCAAGGTTGTCCGCTCTTTTCCCTCTAAAAATTTAATCTTAGTGGAGGGCATTAATGTCCATAAAAAACATTCCAAACCAAAGAAGCAGGGGCAGAAGGGTCAGATTATAGAAATGCCGGGAGCGATTAAAAATTCCAACGTTCAGGTAATTTGCCAGTCATGCAAAAAAGCGGTTAGAATCGGTCAAAAAATTGAAGGAGAAAAAAAGTTCCGCGTCTGTAAAAAGTGCGGCGCCAATCTTTAAAAAAACCAAGAATATGAACCCATTAAAAGAAAAATACAATAAGGAAGTTGTTCCGGCGATGAAGAAAAAGTTCGGCTACAAAAACGTAATGTCTGTGCCGAAGCTTGTTAAGGTTGTTTTAAGCACTGGCACGGGAGCGGAGAAAGACGACGTGAGGAAAGAGGCTGTTGCAAAATCCCTAACTCAGATTGCCGGTCAAAAATTGGTTAAAAATTTGGCCAAAAGATCAATCGCCACCTTTAAAGTAAGGGAGGGGATGCCGGTAGGATACTCCGTTACCTTAAGAGGCGCCAGAATGTACGACTTTTTGTACAAGTTTTTGAATGTTACCCTGGCGAGAGTAAGAGATTTTAGAGGGTTGGACCCAAAGATTATAGATTCCATGGGTAATATTACCATCGGCCTTAAAGAGCACATGGTTTTCCCTGAAGTTAGCGACGAAGACGTAAGAAGCGCTTTTGGTTTGTCTATCACAATCGCCACAACAGCCAAAAATAAAGAAGAGGCGCTAGAATTTTTTACTTCACTGGGCGTACCATTTAAAAAGAAATAATTTGAATTTTTAGCTTAAATAAGCTATGAATTAAAAGCAACCACAATGGCAAAGAAATCAGTTATAGCAAGGAGTCAAAAGACACCAAAATATAAAAGCAGAGTTGTAAGAAGGTGTTTTAGGTGTGGACGAAAAAGAGGGTACATCAGAGATTTTGGATTGTGCAGAATTTGTTTTAGAGAGTTGGCCAATGAGGGGATGATCCCGGGCATTAAAAAATCAAGCTGGTAAAATGGATACAATAAGCAACATGTTAATTTCGATAAAGAACGGGCAGGCGGTTCAAAAAGAATCAGTGACCTTTCCTTACTCAAAATTGAAGATGGAGATTTTAAAGATTTTAACTGACGAAAAATTTGTTAAAGACGTTCAGAAAAGAGGGAAGAAGGGCAAAAAATTAATAGAGGTCTTTTTGGAGTATAAAGAGAATGGCCAGCCCAAAATAAAAGGCATTGAGCGAGTTTCCAAGCTATCCAGAAGAGTTTACTTGCCAGCTAAAAAAATTACTTCGGTGGCTCAGGGCCGCGGATTAATGATCATTTCTACTCCTAAGGGCATACTAACAGATAAGCTCGCCAGAAAAGAAAACGTCGGTGGAGAAGTAATTTGTAAGATTTGGTAGTTCGACAGGCTCACTATAAATAATAAAAAAAACATGTCTAGATTAGCCAAAAAACCAATAATAATACCGGAGAAAGTTGAGGTCAAAAACGACAACAACAATATTTCCGTTAAGGGGCCACTAGGAGAACTTAAAAGAAAGTTCATCGATAGTTTGGATATTAAAATTGGCGATAAAGAAATTAGTGTAAGTCCGACCAGAAGCGACAGACACACTGTGGTGATGGTTGGCACGACAGTCTCCCATATAAAAAATATGATAGAGGGGGTGACCAAAGGATTTAAGAAAAAATTGATTATTGAGGGAGTTGGCTACAAGGCCAAAGTAGAGGGCAAGGCTATGGTTTTGGGCTTGGGATTTTCTCACCCAATCAATATGCCTATTCCAGAGGGTATTAAGGTGGAAATGGAGAAAAACGATATAAATATTTCCGGAATTGACAAAGAAGCGGTTGGAGAATTTTGCGCTAAAATAAGAGCGCTTAAGAAGCCCGAGCCTTATAAGGGCAAGGGAATCCATTACGAGGGGGAATTTATCAGAAGAAAGGCCGGTAAAAAGACAGCCGCTGCCGCATAGCGCAGGCGGGATGTAAAAACCAAGCAATATGAAAAGAACAATAAACAAAAAACAAGTAAGGCACCGCAGAGTAAGGTCAAAAATTTCCGGCACTAAGGAAACGCCGCGTCTTTCTGTTTTTAGATCTAACGTCCACGTTTTTGCTCAGTTGATTGATGATAATAGCGGCAAGACTTTGATTTCCGCCAGCGACATTGTTAAGGGCGCCAAGGGGGGAAAGAAAACCAAAGCCGCTGTTACCAAAACGGAATCAGCCAAAGCGGTTGGAATGGAGATTGCCAAAATGGCAGAAGGGAAAGGTATCAAAAAAGTTGTTTTTGACAGAGGCGGATATAAATATCACGGAAGAGTAAAAGCGTTAGCCGAAGGCGCAAGAGAAGGCGGCTTAAAATTTTAATTAAAAAATATGGCAAGAGAAAGAAGATTTGAACAAAAAACACCAAGCGAGTTCGATAACAAGGTGATAGATATCAGAAGAACGGCCAGAGTTGTCTCCGGCGGAAGGAGATTTAGCTTTAGAGTGGCGATTGTAATCGGAAATCGCAAGGGCCAAGTTGGCGTTGGTATCGGCAAAGGAGTAGATACGGCTACCGCCATAGAAAAGGCAACCCGTCTGGCCAAAAGGACTGCCATTAAAGTTCCGCTAACCAAAGATTCTTCTATCTCGCATGAGGTTTATGCCAAGTACGCCAGCTCCAGAATATTTTTAAAGCCGGTTCAAAAGGGCAATGGTCTTATTGCCGGAAGCTCCGTTAGAACAGTTTTGGACATGGCCGGAGTCAGAGATGTTACCGCCAAGATTTTTTCCAGAAGCAAGAACAAATTAAATAACGCCAAGGGGGCGCTAGCCGCATTGCGAAAGCTAAGCTAAACTAAACAAACATTATGCAGATACATCAACTTAAAAGAGAAACACCCAATAAAGAAAAAAAGAGAGTGGGCCGAGGCGGCAAGAGGGGAACCTATTCCGGGCACGGCATTAAGGGTCAAAAATCTCGCGCCGGTAGAAGAATGAGGCCGGAAGTAAGAGATATCATAAAAAAGATTCCTAAAAAAAGAGGATATCGTTTTAAATCAATAGAGAAAAAGCCGGTTACTGTTAACTTCAATGTTTTAGACAAGAATTTTAAAAACGGCGATACTGTTAACGCGAGAGCCCTGGTAGAAAAAAACCTTATTACCAAGGGCGGCCGAGCATATCCTCAAATAAAAATACTCAGTGACGGCGAGTTAACCAAAAAGTTAAATTTCTCCGGTTGCATCTTCTCGGCTCAGGCCAGAGAAAAAGTAGAAAAGGCCGGAGGGAAAATATCCTAAATTTAAATGAGTAATTTTTTAAATAAGTTAAGAATCATTTTTAGCGACTCGGATCTGCGAAAAAAGATTTTTTTCGTGTTGTTGATTTTAGTTCTGTTCCGGTTGGGGGCGAATATTCCGATACCGGGAGTAGATCCCACCAGGCTCAGTAACTTTTTATCGGGCAACCAATTTTTAGGTATGCTTAACATTTTCTCTGGCGGAGGTTTGTCTAAACTCTCTATAATGATGCTTGGTGTTGGCCCTTATATTACCGGCAGTATTATTATGCAACTCCTCACCATGATCTTCCCCAAATTAAAAGAGATGTATCAGGAGGATGGAGAAGCCGGCAGACAAAAATTTAATCAGTATTCCAGATTATTGACAGTGCCACTGGCGGCGCTTCAGGGTTTTGCGCTTTTAACTTTGCTAGAGAAGAGCGGAGTGCTAGTTAATCTTTCGCTTTTTAGTAAGTTAGTGGATTTGGTAATAGTTATCGCCGGTTCTCTGCTTTTGATGTGGATGGGAGAATTGATAACCGAGTACGGTATTGGCAATGGTGTCTCGCTTTTGATTTTTGCCGGCATCGTGGCGGCAATACCCAGGGGCGTGCAGCAGCTTGCCTTTGCTTACGATCCTTCCCAAATTCCGATGATCCTCGCGTTCTTGGTGGTGGCGTTTATAATTATCGCCGGAGTGGTGGTGGTAACAGAGGCGGAGAGGCCTGTCCCTATCTCCTATGCTCGTCAGGTGAGGGGGATGAAGATGTACGGAGGGTTCTCAACTCATTTGCCGTTGAGGGTTAACCAGGCCGGAGTAATCCCTATCATCTTTGCCCTTTCTATTTTGTTGTTCCCCCAAATGATTGCTGGCGCGCTTAAACTAGTGAACAATAGTATCGCCCAAGCAGTGGCTACCGGCTTGGTAAACTTTATTAGCAATTCTTTGGCCTACGGAATCTCTTACTTTATTTTGGTTTTCTTGTTTACTTATTTTTACACAGCCGTTACTTTTGATCCTCATGCCATTTCCTCCAACTTACAAAAAAGCGGAGCGTTTGTTTCCGGTATCAGGCCGGGCAAGCCGACGGCGGAGTACCTATCAAAAATCATTACTCGTATCACCTTGTTTGGAGCTTTGTTTTTAGGCATCATTGCCATTTTGCCGCTCATCTTAAGATCTGTAACTGGCGTGTCTTCTTTGGCCATTGGTGGCACCAGCTTGCTCATTGTCGTTTCTGTGGTGCTTGAGACCATCAAGCAAGTAGAGGGCCAAATTGTGATGAGGGAGTACGAATAACAAGGCATTTAACTTTAAACTTTTAACATTTAACAAAACCGCCCAATGATATTAATTGGGCGATTTTTTGGTTATAATAAAAATACATGACAAATTTTAAAGTATATTTTTTCCTGGGGGCGCCGGGGAGCGGCAAGGGGACGCAAATTAAAATGCTGGCTCAAAAGCTGGGCGTGTTCCACTTTATAACCAGCAAGGTGGGCAGCGAATACATTGCCAGCCACCCCAACGACGCCAAGGCGCAATATCAAAAGGAGCGGTTCGATACCGGACTTTTGTGGGAGCCGGAGTGGATGTTTGAGGTAGTAAGCGAAAAAGTAAACGAGCTGATGAGCAATACCGCGATCTCCGGTGTTATTTTTGACGGATCGCCCCGGACACTTTTTGAGGCGCAGAGGCTCTACGATTTACTAACCAAAAAAATCGGCGCAGAAAATATCAAAATAATAAATTTAAATATTGACGAGGAAAGGTTATTGGAGAGAATAGATAAACGCATAATTTGTTCTGCTGGCGCCGATCATGTTTTTATAAAATCAGAGAGCATACAGCCCGGCATGCCGTGCCCCAATGGCGATGGGACTCTACAAAAAAGGCCGCTAGATGACCCGAAGATTTTTAAAGTTAGATTAGACCAATACCGAGGGGAGACGATTCCCGGCCTCGATTATTTAAGGAGCGCGCATGAGGTGATAGATATCAACGGCGATCAACCGGTAGAAAAAGTTCAGCAAGATATTTTGGAAAAGTTAAAATGATTCGTATCAAAACAAAAAAAGAAATAGAGATTTTAAGAGAGGGGGGTAAAAAATTGGCTCTCGTTTTAGGCGCCGTTGCCAAAGAGGTTAAGCCCGGAGTTGCCACAATCGAGCTAGACCAGCTAGCGGAAAAATTAATAAAGGAGTCTGGCGGGCGACCGTCTTTTAAAAATTACAGAACGGCGGACGATAGAACTCCGTATCCGGCATCGCTTTGTGTTTCGGTAAACGACGAAATCGTGCACGGCATCCCCAGCAAAACCAGGATACTAAAAGAGGGAGATATCGTAAGTTTAGATGCCGGCATGGAGTACGGCGGGATGTATACCGATACGGCCATTACAGTTCCTGTTGGAAAAATTAGCAATGAGGCCGCCAAGATAATTGAAGTGTGTAAAAAATCTTTGAGCGAGGGAATAAAGACAATCAAAGCAGGCTCTTACATAGGAGATATTGGTTTTGCTGTTCAGAGTCACGTAGAGGAGCGGGGGTACGGCGTAGTGCGCAATTTGGTTGGCCACGGCGTTGGCCACAGTGTGCATGAGGATCCGGAGATTCCAAATTTTGGCAAAAAGAAAACTAGAGAGCGGCTAACGGCCGGCATGGTTTTGGCCATCGAGCCGATGATAACCGAAGGCAGTTTTGAGACGATTTTAGACAAAGACAACTGGACATGGAGAACCAAAGACGGTAAGCCCTCGGCCCATTTTGAGCACACCGTGGTGGTTACCGAGAAGGGCGCGGAAATAATAACCCAAATTTAAATGAGATTACTCGGAGTAGACTATGGAGAAAAAAAGACGGGGGTAGCCCTTTCCGATGAGGGTGGCGAGTTTGCCATGCCACTGATTGTTTTGCCTAACATCGGCCAGGGCAAGCTGGCTCAAGATATCAAACAAATTTGCCAAAACAATAAAGTGGCGCAAATAGTGTTGGGAGAGTCCAAAAATTATAAAGGCGAACCCAACCCCATAATGGGAGAGATAAATAAATTTAAGATTTTGTTGGAGAAGGAGACCGGCTTACCGGTAGTTTTTTACCCGGAGGTTTTAAGCACTCAAGAGGCGCAGAGGATAACCGGTAAAAACAAAAGCACCGATGCTTCGGCGGCCGCTATCGTTTTACAGAGCTTTTTAGATAGGGTAAAATAAAGCCATATGGAAAAATCAGAAATTTATTTATCGGTCATCATTCCTTTTTATAATGACGAAAAAAAGATTCATAACCTTGAGGCGGTTTCGGGCCATCTTAAAAAGCAGGCTTATAGCTACGAGATATTGGCTGTCAGCGACGGCTCAACAGATAAAACCGTTGAAATGCTTAGAAACATGATGCCTCAAATACCAAACCTCCGAATAATAGACAGAAAAGAAAATAAGGGCAAAGGCTACACGGTACGAGAGGGGATGCTGGCGGCCAAAGGCAAGGTTCGCTTATTTACCGATTCCGACAACGGCACGGACATCTCTAACTTTGATAAAATGCGCCCGCTGTTTGACCAAGGTTACGACGTGGTTATAAGCTCGCGAGACAAAAAAGATGCTCCGGGCGCCGGGCAAAAATTTCCCCAACCTTGGTTTAAGAGGCAGCTTGGCAATATGGCCAATCTTTATATCCAGATAGTGGCGGGCTTGTGGGGGATTTGGGATACCCAGAACGGCTTTAAGGCCTTTAGAGATTATGCCGCCGAAAGAATTTTTAAAATATCAAAAATAGACAGATGGACCTTCGATGTGGAGGTGCTATCGCTTGCCAAGAAATTTAGCTATAAAATAGGCGTCATCCCTATACAATGGGTTAACGATCCCGATAGCAGGGTAAATATAATTGGCTACATAAAAAGTTTATTTGACGTGGCCGGCTTAAGGTGGAACTTAATGAGAGGCAAGTATAACTAAAGGTATAACTAAAAAGCATGGAGAAAAAAAATAAAGCCGCCAAAGACGCGCCCAAAGAAAAAGTTCCCCCCTCAAAACTGGTTGCCGAATTTCGGCGGGATATGGTGAGCGGTGATTGGGTGTTGGTATCCTCGGCCAGGCAGTCGCGCCCGCTGTTTGGCGCCAGCGCTCAAAAAGACGGCAGCGCTAAAATCCTATTAATTAAAGATTGCCCGTTTGAGGACCCTCAAAAAAGTGGTAATGGCGATGCGCTCTTTTGGTTGCCCAGGCCGAGCGACGGCAAAAAAGAAGACTGCGAAAAGTTTGATAACTGGTTTGTGCAAGTTATCCAAAATAAATATCCGGCGGTTTTTAAAAATATCATTCCCGAATACGAGAACTACGGCCCTTTTAAAAAGCAGGGGGGGTTTGGTTTCCACGAGGTGGTAGTAACGAGAGACCATGACAGGCCGATAGAAAAAATGGAGATAGACGAAATTTCTCTAGTTTTTAGAGCATACCAGCAGAGGTACCGGGTACTGGAGAAAGACGAGCGAGTAGATTACATTTTGATTTATCACAACCAAGGTAGTTTGGCGGGAGCCTCTGTTATGCATCCTCACTCGCAAATTGTCGCGATGCCCAACATCCCCCCCGATATCTCCAGAAGTATTAACGGCGCCCTGCTTTACTACGAGAAAGAAAAAAAATGCGTACACTGCGTGATGCTGGAGTTTGAGATGAAGGAGAAGACAAGAGTCGTTTTTGAGAACGAATGTTTTATAACTATTGCCCCCTTTGCCTCTAAGGTGCCGTACGAGTTGAGAATCTTCCCCAAGCAACACGCTTCCGATTTTGAGGAGACGCCGGATAATTGTTTGGCTCATCTTTCGGAGGCGCTCAAAGACGCTCTTACGCGTCTCTCTGCTGTTTTGGGCGAGCATGATTATAATTTTTTTATCCATACCTCGTCGGCCAGGGTAGACTCGGTTCCTTATTACCATTGGCATATAGAAATTTTCCCCCGTACCTACAAGTGGGCGGGCTTGGAGTTGGGCAGTGGTATAGAAGTGCTACCTATCCCGCCGGAACAAGCTGCGGAAAATTTGAGGAATGCTTTTAAGAAAGCCAAATAAATACATTGTTAGTGTAATTATCCCCACATTTTGCCCACGGGAGCAGGATATAGTGTTATAATTATCTCGTGACCCTAAAGAGGTTAAACCAAAAAGCGATCCCCATAACGTTATCTGTTTTGGTTTCCTTTCTTTTTGTTTTTGCTTTTGCCACTTCTACTACTACCATTAGCTCTACCGGCATTACTACCACCG
>JAHFLR010000011.1 GCA_023244795.1 bacterium | reverse complement strand
AAAACAATCCGGAAATAATCACGCCAATTAATAATCCCCCGAGCGCTTTGGGGCCGAGCACAAAGGCCACGACGATAGTAACCAAAATTGGCACAATGGCCGGCATAATCATTTCGTGCAAGGCAGATTTGGTTACGATGTCTACGGCTTTGGCGTAATCGGGCTTGCCGGTACCATCCATAATGCCAGGTATTTCTTTAAATTGTCTGCGTACCTCCTCAACAATAGCCCCGGCCGCTTTGCCGACAGCTGTCATTGAGAACGAGCTAAACAAGTAGGGCAGTAATCCTCCCAAAAACAATCCGGCAATAACCAACGGATCTCTCAAATCAAAAGCCATAACGGTTTTGCCGGCCCTTTCTACTTCAGAAACATAAGAGCCGAATAAAACCAACGCGGCCAAACCAGCTGAGCCGATAGCGTAGCCCTTGGTTACGGCCTTGGTGGTGTTGCCCACGGCATCAAGCGCATCGGTAACTTTGCGCACCTCTTTAGAGAGGCCGGCCATTTCGGCAATGCCTCCCGCGTTATCGGTAATTGGTCCAAAAGCGTCAACGGCTACCACCATACCGGTTAAAGAGAGCATGGCCACGGCAGCGATTGCGATGCCAAAGAGTCCGGCTAAATAATATGCTCCTAAAATAGATAAGGTGATTGCCAAAATTGGCAGGGCGGTGGCCTCCATAGAAACAGCCAATCCGGCAATAATGTTGGTGCCGTGTCCGGATTTGGACATCTCAGCTATTCTCTTAACACTTCTAAACTTTTTGGAAGTGTAGTACTCGGTAAACACCACAATTAAAAATGTTAAAACAATCCCGATGATTCCGGAAAGGTAGAGTTTAAACCAATTGTCTCCCATGCCGGAGAATTTTTTTATCACCGGATAAAAAGCAACTGCGGAAATAATGGCCGAGGCGGCGATACCCTTGTACAAGCCGAACATAATCGAACCCTCGTCTTTAATTTGTTCTGGAACTTTTACAAAAAAGACGCTTAGTAGCGAGGCAATGAGCGCTACGCCACCTAACACAAACGGCAACAGCAAGACAGCCATATTGCCGGGGAACATTAAGTTGCCCAGTAGCATGGCGGCAATGGTAGTTACTACGTAAGTTTCAAACAGGTCGGCAGCCATGCCGGCGCAATCGCCAACGTTATCGCCAACATTATCGGCAATCACGGCCGGGTTGCGAGGGTCATCTTCCGGGATACCCGCCTCAACTTTGCCAACCAAATCTGCGCCCACATCGGCGGCCTTGGTAAAAATACCCCCACCCAATCTGGCGAAAACGGAAATTAGTGATCCTCCGAATCCTAACCCGATAAGAGCATTAACATCTTTGGTAAGTGTCCAAAATAAAGCGGTTACAAACAGTGCCAAGCCGGCCACCAAAAAGCCGGTTACTGATCCACCCAAAAATGCCAAGCGAAAGGCGCTTCGCATTCCTTTTTTGGCGGCTTCAGCTACGCGGGAGTTGGCCATCACGGAAGTTAACATGCCAAAATAGCCGGCAGTGGCGGAGGCAACTGCGCCGATTAAAAAACCGACAGCCGTTTTCCACCCCAAAAACATGAGCAGGGCGGCCAAAACAACGGCCACAACGGCGACGGTTTTATATTGTCTTTTTAAATAAGCCTTAGAGCCATCTTGGATAGCTTTGCTGATGCTCTGCATTTTTTCGTCTCCCGATGGAGACTTGGCAATTTTTTGTCTGAGAACAAACGCCACGGCAATGGTTACCACCGAGGCGATTATTGCAAAAATTGTTGGTGTCATATTTTTTAATAGTTAACAATTAATAATTTAATAATTAATTTTTTATTTCTTCGTCTGTTGGTAACCCCTCACCAATCACTTCGCCCTCCTCGTTAACGCTGGCCACCTCTTTGCCCTCGCGGGAAACAATATCTATCTTCCAGCCGGTTAATTTAGCAGCCAAGCGAACATTTTGCCCGCCCTTGCCGATAGCCAAAGAGAATTGACTTTCGTCCACGGTGATTTTGGCCTCTCGCACCTCCTCGTTAGTTTCCACATCCAACACCTTGGCGGGAGAGAGCGCGTTAGAAAGATACTCATCCGGATTATCGGAGTACTCTATGATATCCAGTTTTTCTCCTCCTAGTTCAGAGATGATAGTGTTGACGCGCACGCCTTTTTGGCCGACGCATGAGCCGACTGGATCAATACTTGAGTCGTTAGAGAAAACAGAAATTTTTGATCTGGAGCCGGCCTCGCGGGCGGTGTTTTTAATTTCCACTACGCCAGTGGCAATTTCCGGCACCTCCAGCTCAAATAGCGCCGCTACAAATTTGGGGTGAGATCTGGATAAATAAAGATTAATGCCGCGCGGGCTTTCTTCGGCCAAGTAGAGCAAGGCCTTAACTCTTTCGCCGATTCGGTAACGCTCGCCTCTAATCTGCTCATCTCTTGGTAATATAGCGGTGGCTCTGCCCAGGTCAACAAAAACATTATTGTTTTCTATTCTCTGCACAATGCCGCTAATGATTTTACCCTCCTTATCTTTAAACTCTCCAAAGATGGAGGACTTTTCGGCCTCTCTGATTCTTTGAATAATAACTTGCTTGGCTGTTTGAGAGGCGATTCTGCCGTAGTCTGCTTTGCTTTCCAGTGGGAAGGTAAGCTCGTCTTCCGGCTTGATGTCTTTTTTAATCTTTTTGGCCTCGTTTATCATTATGTGGTGCTCCTCGTTGAAGCGGACCTTCTTGGCCTCCTCCTCACTCTCTTCTTCCGGCTCCTCCTCGCCCTCCGCCAGCTCCGGTTTAATCATTGATTCGTCCACTACGATTTTTACCTGGTAAAAATCTGTTTGGCCGGTGGTCAGGTCAAATTTGGCTCTAATAATTTGGCCCTTTTTGCCGTAATCCTTTTTATACGCGGCGGCCAGCGCGTCTTGGATGGTTTCTACGATTTTCTCTCGCGAGATTCCTCGCTCTTCCTCCAATTGCTGGAGCGCCGACTGCAATGCTTTGATATCCATTGTTTTTTAATTAATTGGTAATTTTGCCCTTTATATTTTTATTGATTATTAAAAAAATCCGTTCCGGGCGGAACAGACTTCTATTTAGTAGTATAAGGCAAAAAAAATAAGTGTCAAATGTTAAAAAGAAAAGCCGCCGCGGCAATGGCCGGGCGGCGGGAAATAAGGAGTAAGGCGTTAGTGGGCGCTAGGCTGCTTGGGGCCGGTCGAGCTCAATAGCGGCAATCATGGCTCGGGCCAGCTTCTCGGCCTCCAGCCACTCGTTGTTTACTTGGGCGTCGCTGTTGATGGCCAGAGTTCTGGAGAGCTCTTTCATGATTTCCAGAAACATCCAGAAGGGCGTCCCCGAACCTTCGTCCCAGGTGAGATTTATATAGCACTGCTTGCGTTGGCAAAGCGGGCATGTGTCACAGCCGATATTTAAGAATTCGTCACAATAACCGCAGAGTCTCTGAACTCGCAGGTCTTCCCAGCCCAGATGTTCGTCAAAGGGGATGCGGCATAGTACCTTGTCCAAAATGTTTTGCCACTTCTCAAGGGAGCTTTTCCAGTGCTCCGGCCAATCTGCCGATAATGTGTGGCTGTCTCGCTCTCCCACGGTTTCTCCTCCGTATTTAGTTGTCGATGACTATCTAATTAATTCTTATAGCATGAGTTGTTGGTAGTCAAGGCGGATTTTATCAACATTTAAACAATGCAATCTCGCTTCAATCGTTGATTTGAGATATAATAATAGAGATGGACGACAAAAAAACCTCAAAAAAATCTGCTAATTCTCTAACCGGATGCACCCGCTATGGATTTAAGTTTTACCAGTGCCCGCAGTTTCTTTTTGTATTAATGGGCTTAATTATTATCGCGGCTATTGTTGCCACTTACTTTGTGGGCCGAACCCTTGTTGACCCGGAGGTAGTGGCGCTTATCGTTTTAATGCTATCCGCCATTTTGTTGGTGGTGGGCACGGCCGTTATCAGATCTTTTGAGATGGTTAATAGCTCGATTGTCGCCAAAACCGAGTTTATCAGTATTATGTCTCACCACTTAAGAAATCCGCTCTCTACCATCAAGTGGCAAATTGAGGCTCTGGCTAGTAAAAAAAGCCAGCTGTCCGGCCAGGAGGCGGAAACAGCTCTTATTGATATCAATAATCAAAACGAGTCGATGATCAGAATGGTTAACGACCTGCTGGAGCTCAACAGAATAGAAGACGGAGACTTTAAATTAAACTTGTCGGCCTTTTCTTTGGAGGATTTGGTTACCAGTTCGGTTAATTTTTACAATCCGATAGCGCAAAAATCAGATATCACTATTTCCGTTGTTGTTAAGGAGAAAATTTTACCGGTGCTGGCCGACAGGGAAAAAATTAAAAGCGTTATTGATCACTTTTTAGATAATGCTGTTCGCTACTCAAATAAAAAGGGCGTTATTGCCGTTATTTTGGATCGGTCCTCCGGCATGGCCTCTTGCTCGGTAACAGACGAAGGGGTGGGGCTCTCGGAGGAAGAAGCCAAAAAAGTTTTTACAAAGTTTTTCCGTGGCCGTGGCCCGATGCGTTATCAAACCGCAGGCGCGGGCATAGGATTATATATTTCAAAATATGTAATCGAGGCCTCTGGTGGTAAGGTTGGCTTTAGCACTCTGGAGGGCCGAGGCTCCGTTTTTTGGTTCTCTCTGCCGCTAACTACGTACGCTGTCGCAAAAAAATAATCATTTTATTATGGAAGAAAAGAAAAAAATCATTTTTATTGAAGATAGCAGAAGCTTCCAGGATGCAATTTCTCGGGCATTTAAGGAGCGCGGTTACGAGATTGTTTCGGCATACGATGGAGAGTCCGGAGTTAAGTTAATAGAAAGCGAAAAGCCGGATTTAATCTTCCTCGATTTAATCGTGCCCAAAAAAGACGGCTTTCAGGTTTTGGAGGAAATTAAAAACAGCCCCTCGCTCTCTAAAATTCCAGTTGCTGTTTTAACCAATTTGGAGAGCTCTCTTGAGATTGGCCGGGCTTTTTCTTTGGGCGCTCAGGCATATTTGGTTAAAGCTAATTATACTCTCAGCGATCTTATTAAAAAGGCGGAAGAAATTTTAAACAAACACGAACATAATCAATAGAACATGAGAAAATCAATCGTCGAGCCTCAGCAATTAAAAGCGTTTCTCCTTGATTCTGGCTTGGTTACCAGTGGAGACCTAACTGCTGCCGAAGAAGAATCTAAAAAAACAGACCTGCCTCTGGAGGAGGTGCTGACCAAAGAAGGAAAAATTACGGAGGAAAACCTCAAGAGGTTGCAGGCGTATATTTTGGGCATCCCTTTTGTTAACTTGGAAAGCGAAAAAATTGATTATGCCGTTTTAAGTCTAATCCCCGAACCTATTGCCCGAAAGAGCAACATTATTGCTTATCGCAAAAAAGAAAATCAATTGGAGGTGGCGATGATTGATCCGGAGGACTTGGTAACTATTGATTTTATAAGAAAAAAGTTGGGGCTAAAAATTTTGCCTCGTTTAACCGATAAAAACTCTCTTAAAAATGCTCTCCAGCAATACCAGAAGGGGCTCAAGGCCGAATTCGGAGACATTATCCAAAAAGAGGCGCAGGGGTTAAAAATTCTCTCTTCCGAAGAGGGAGCGGAGGAAATTGCCGGCGAAGATTTAAAAAAACTTGCCGAAGATTTGCCGATTGTGAGAATCGTGGAAACGTTACTTAAGTACGCCATTGTGCAAAGAGCCAGCGATATTCATATTGAGCCGCTTGAAAAGGAGATGATTGTCCGCTACCGAATAGACGGCATTTTGCACGATGCCATGGTTTTGCCAAAAAATGTTTCCTCCGGCATCATCGCCAGAATAAAAGTTTTGGCCAACCTAAAAATAGACGAAAAGCGTTTGCCACAAGACGGAAGATTTAAAATAGAAACAGATGAGGAGAGGGTCTCTTTCCGTGTTTCTATTTTGCCGGTTTATAATGGCGAAAAAGCGGTACTAAGAATCTTGCATGAGTCGTCAAAGGGATTTTCTTTAGAGCGGCTAGGCTTTTTCCCCGATCAAATCGACCAAGTCCACTCGGCTATTAAAAAATCAACTGGTATGGTGCTGGTCACCGGCCCCACCGGAAGCGGTAAAACCACAACTCTTTACACTGTTTTGGATATTTTAAATACTCCCGACGTAAATATTTCTACTGTTGAAGACCCGATAGAGTACCAGATTCCTCGTATTAACCAAACCCAAGTAAAGCCGGAAATCGGCATGACTTTCGCCGGCGGGTTAAGAGCACTTTTAAGACAAGACCCAAACATTATTATGGTTGGAGAGATCAGAGACACCGAAACGGCCTCGCTGGCCATTAACGCCGCTCTTACTGGCCACTTGGTTTTATCTACCTTGCACACCAACTCGGCGGCGGGTTCTATCCCAAGATTGTTAGATATGAAAGTGGAACCGTTTTTGTTGGCCTCAACAGTTAATATTATTATGGCCCAAAGGTTGGTTAGAATGATTCACTCTGCTAAAGAAAAATATTTTTTGAGCAAGGAGGAAATGGACCACCTTAGCAAAGATGTCGATTTAGACAGAATGTTAGAGTTAATCCGTAAAGAAAAAATAGTAGGGCCCAAAGATGGTTGGGATAAAGTGCCGTTTTACCATCCTAAAAAAAGTCCGGAGGCGCCAGATGGCTACAAAGACCGCATCGGCATCCACGAGATGTTGGAGGTTACAGAAACCATTAGACGTCTGATTATTGCCAGCGCCTCTTCGGAAGAAATAGAGAGCCAAGCCAAAAAAGAGGGAATGTTTACAATGTTTGAAGACGGCATCATGAAGGCCGCCCAAGGTATTACTACCATTGAGGAGGTAATGAGAGTAACCAGTAGCGAATAAAAAAATGAAATTTAATTACATAGCCAAAAAAATTTCTGGCGAAGAGAGAAAGGGCGTTATGGAGGCCAAAGATAAGTTTGAGCTGTCCAGAACGCTAAGAGAGGACGGGTACACCCTGGTCTCCTGTAAAGAGGTCAAAGAAAGAAAAAAAATGGCGTTTTTATCTAAGATTTCTTTCGGAGGTGGCGCCTCGACTGCCGACAAAATGATCTTTGCCAGAAATTTAAGCGTGATGATGGGGGCGGGAGTTTCGGCGCCTCGGGCGATGGAGGTTTTAAGCAGACAAACGGAAAGCAAAACTTTTAAAAAGGCGATTCTAGACGTAGGGGAAAACATACAAAAAGGCACGTCTTTAAGCGAGGCGTTGGCGCGTTACCCTAAAATATTTTCTCCCCTGTTCGTGGCAATGGTTAAGGTAGGAGAAGAAAGCGGTAAGCTGAGCGACTCTTTAAAAATAGTTTCCGACCAGCTTGATCGAGACCACACCTTGCTCAAAAAAGTTAAGGGGGCGCTCATCTACCCCTCTATTATTTTAGTCTTAATGATATCCATCGGTATTTTGATGTTGATTTATGTGGTGCCGACCCTAGTCTCTAACTTTGCGGAAATGAATCTTCAATTGCCTGTCAGCACGCAGGTTATCATTTTTATGAGCAACTTTATTGTTGGCAACTTGGTTTTATTTTTGGTTACACTGGCGGCTATCATCTTTTCCGGTATCTATTTTGTGAGGAGCCGGATTGGCCAAAGAATATTGGACAACGTTTTTATTAGACTGCCGATTGTCTCCGGGTTGGTAAAAAAATTCAACTCTGCCAGAACTAGCAGAACTCTTGCCTCGCTAATTTCTTCTGGCGTCAACATTGTGGAAACTTTATCCATCACCTCGGAAGTTGTGCAAAATCATAACTACAAAATCGTGCTGGATAAGGCCAAAGCCGATATCCAAAAGGGAACGTTGATGTCGGCCTCTTTTAAGAGCGCCACTCGCCTTTATCCGCCGCTAGTCGGAGAGATGATGGCGGTTGGAGAGGAAACAGGCAAGCTGGGAGAAATGCTCAATCGTTTGGCCGATTTTTACGAGGAGGAGGTTTCGGTGGCGACAAAAGATTTGTCTACCATTATTGAGCCGGTCTTGATGGTTATTATCGGAGTCTTTGTAGGCTTCTTTGCTATTTCTATGATTAAGCCGATGTACTCCATGACCGAAGCAATAAGATAAAAATGAAAAAAGGAGGATTTACCCTGATAGAATTATTGATAACCGGCGCCTTGGTGGTGTTGGCGGTGGCCGTAATTGTCAGTTCTTTTTCTTCCTTTAGCAAAAATCAAGGATTGGGGAACACCGCAGATATGATTTTAACCGCTATCGGCGAAGCGCGATCTAAAACGCTTTCTTCGGAGGGGTCTAACCAGTTTGGAGTGCACTTTGCTTCTTCCAGCGCTACTGTTTTTTCGGGCATTGTTTATGATGCCGCTAGCGCAACTAATATTGTTTATAAATTTCCACTGAGTTCGGAGGTTTCCCTCCTCTCTTTGAGCGGTGGCGGTTCCGATGTCGTTTTCCAAAAAATTACCGGCAAGACCGATCAGTATGGATCTGTTACAATAAGGTTGAAGTCAAATATTGCGACTACGGAAGTTATTAACATTAATAACAGCGGTATACCAAGCATCTAATGAGGAAAGCAATAAGAGAAAATCCGGGATTTGGAATGATAGAAATCGTTGTTGGTGTTTCTATCATCTCTTTTGCTTTATTTGGTTTAGCCACTGTTGGCCAAATTTCCATAAGATTAAGCGAGGAAAGTTCCAATAATACCAGAACTGCTTTTTTGCTAGAGGAGGGGGTGGAAGCGGTAAAAATAATGAGAGACACCTCCTGGCAAAATATTAGCGCCTTGGCGGACGGCAACGATCATTATTTAAATTTTAACGGAACTACTTGGGCCACCACCACGGCCGATACTTTCGTTGACGGCTTGTTTGAGAGAAAATTTAAACTGTCGGGTGTTAATAGGGATGCCAGTAGTCAGGAGATTGTTGCTTCCGGTGGGGTGTCCGACTCGGGCACAAAAAAATTGGACGTCTCCGTTTCTTGGAGGTCGCAGACCGGCACAACCACCAAAACCATTTCTACTTACATAACCAACTTGTTTTAATTAAATGAAATTATTTTCTAACAAAAAAGGGGGGTTTACTTTGATAGAGATGGTTATCTATATGGCAATTTTGGCCGTCGTTTCTATTTTGGTAGTCGGAGTTATTATAATGATGATGCGCGCCTTCGGTCGGATAAAAGTTGGCAGAGAGATAGACGACTCCGCCGAAGCGGCGATGGGGAGGATGATAAACGAGATTCGCTACGCTACAAGCACCAGTGTGGCAGCAAGTACATTTGGCTCCGGCTCGGGCAAGTTGATTTTAAATACAACCGACAGATCTACGCTGGCGGGGATAAGCACCGAATTTTCTCTTAGCGGCGGCGCGGTGAGGATTAAAGAGGGCGGCGGTACTTATCAAAATTTAACTTCCGGCGACGTGCAAGTAACAGCTCTGACTTTTAACCATATCGTTGAGGCCAACACCTCTGAAGCGATAAAAATACAAATGACTATCACCGCCACCAGGGGAAGCTATCAAAAGACAGCTAACTTTTATGACACAGCGGTTTTAAGAGGAAGCTATTGGCATTAATATGAAATTTAGAATTAAAAATTATCAAAGCGGTCAGGCCATCATTACAGCGGTTGTCTTTTTTTTGCTCGTGGCTATCCTATTAATTTCTTCTGCTGTTATTTACACCACCAAGCGGGCGAGCGGCTCCAACAGGTTGCTTACTTCTAGAAAAAGTTATTTTACCGCCGAAGCCGGCTTGGAGGATGTTACTTATAGAGTTATGAAGGGCAAAAACTACATATCGACCGAAGTTCTTAATATCGATGATTTTACCGCCACCACGACCGTTGTTAACACCGTTGGCAGCGACAAAGAAATAACCACTGTTGGTAACGCTATTAACAACATCAGAAAAAACAAAATTACTTTAACCACTGATGTTGGCGCCGACTTTTTTTATGGCGTGCAATCGGGAGCCGGCGGTATCTCTGTGGGTAACGGCACCGCGTTTAACGGGAGTTTATATTCTAACGGCCCCATTTCGGGAGTGAACAATCTGATGTATGGTACGGCAGTTTCTGCCGGCCCCAGCGGTTTAATCAATAGCATCCATGCTACGGGCACTGCTTACGCTCACTCCATAACCAACAGCACAATCGATAAAGACGCTTATTATTTTTCCAACGTTACAGGGACGACTGTCTTAGGCGCCAAGCATCCCGATAACCCAGACCTGCCGTTACTGGATATGCCGATTAATGATGCCAAGGTCCAAAGTTGGGAAAATTCAGCCAGCGCCAAGGTGCTAAGCGGTTGTTCGGGGGGGAGCCTAACTTTAAACACTGCCACGACGACGGGTCCGGCCAAGATCCCCTGTAATTTGATACTAAATACTACGCTAACTATGACTGGTCCGATTTGGGTGGAAGGCAGCATTTCTTTGGGTAGTTCCAATGTCAAAATTGACCCAAGCTTGGGTAAAGACAGCCTTGCTTTAATAGCCGATAAGCCCTCCGACCGCCTCAATAGTAGCAATATAACCATGACTAATGGAGCTCAATTTAGCGGCACTGGCGACCCCCTTTCCTATGTGACTCTTGTCTCTATGAACAACAGCGCGGAAAACAACGGGGCTGTAATAGCCATTGATGTTAACAACAACCTAAATGGAGATTTATTTATCTACGCTCCTCATGGGCTAATAGACATTAAAAACGGTTCCAAATTGATAGGCATGGCGGGGTATAAAATCAACATTAAAAACAACGCCACAATTACTTATGAAACAGGTTTGGCCAGTATGCTATTTGAGTCTGGCCCGGGCGGAAGCTACTACATAAGAAAGTGGGAGGAGACGCAATAATTTGGTATAATACTTCTCATGAAGAAGCTCGTAGTAGCGAATTGGAAAATGAATCCTCAAACTATTGAGGAGGCAAATAATATTTTTTCCGGTATTAAAAGAACAGCTCAAAAGATAACGGGAGTAGAAACAGTGATTTGCCCTCCCTTTCTTTATATATCCGCGTTTAAATTAAAAGATTCTTTAGTTAAATTGGGCGCTCAAGATGCTTTTTGGGTTAACCCGCTGGCGGGCAAGGGCCCCTATACGGGGGAAATTTCTCCCGATATGCTAAAAATGGCCGGGGTTAAATATGTAATCATCGGCCACTCGGAAAGGAGAGAGAATTTCGGAGAAACAAATGAGATGGTAAACAAAAAAGTTAAAGCGGCGCTAGAGAGCGGCCTAAAGGTTATTTTATGCGTGGGGGAAAAAGAGAGAGACCACGAGCATGCGTACTTAAGATTTATAAAAACGGAGTTGGAGGAGGGATTGCGTGGAATAAAAAAAACAAACTTTAAAAACTTGGTGATTGCTTACGAACCGATTTGGGCGATAGGCAAAAAAGGAGCGGAGGCCGATTCTCCTGAGAGTGTTTTGCAGATGAGCATTTATATAAGAAGGGTTTTGCAGCCGATTGTGGGCAAAGAGCTAACTCATGATTTGCCGATTATTTATGGCGGTTCGGCCGAGCCAGTTAATGCGGAGGCGTTTTTAAAAGAGGGCAAAGTCCAGGGATTTTTGGTTGGCCATGCCAGTTTAAAACCGGAACAATTTAACGAAATTTTAAAGATAGCTAACGAATCCTAAACGATGAATCTTAAGAGAATCCAGGATGCCGACGTAAAAAACAAGCGAGTATTGGTGCGCGCTGATTTTAACGTGGAGTTAAAAAACGGCGATGTAATGGAAAAGTTTAAAATTGCCGCGGTCAAAGAGACGATAGAATTTTTGTTACAGCAAGAAAATGTTAAAGTGGCGTTAATTTCTCATATGGGGCGCCCCAGCGGGCCAGACCCCAAATCTTCTTTGTCTCAGATTACAGATGACCTAGAAAGAATCCTAGGAATCAAAATAAAATTTGCGGAAGATTGCATCGGCGAAAAAGTAGGGCAGGGGCTGGCAGATTTACTTGGCAAAGAGGCGCTACTTTTAGAAAATGTTCGTTTTTATGCTGGCGACGAGACGAATGACCCCGGGTTATCCAAAAAGCTGGCGGAAAATTTTGATATTTTTGTAAATGACGCGTTTAGTGTTTGCCACCGAGACCAGTCTTCGGTAACCGGGATTGCCAAGCTATTGCCCAGTTACGCCGGCCTATGGTTGCAAAAAGAAGTAGCGAATCTAACCATGGCAATGGAGAACCCCAAGCGGCCGTCTCTGGCGATTATCGGCGGAGCCAAAATAGAGACCAAGCTGCCGCTTATAGAAAGTTTTCAAAAAACTTATGATGCCATTTTAATTGGCGGGATGGTGGCCAACGAGGCCATAGATAAAAATTTAAAATTTAGGGCGGACGTGATTTTACCATCGGATTTTGCAAAAAATCGTTTGGACATCGGCCCCAATACGATAAAAAAGTTTAAAGAAGTAATCTCTCATGCTCAAACAATAATTTGGAACGGGCCAATGGGTAAGTTTGAGGAGCCACCATACGATACCGGCACCAAGGAAGTTTTAAATGCCATTATCCAGGGGGGAGCGTACTCCATTATGGGCGGCGGCGAGTCAGTCCAAATTTTGGAAGAAAATAACGCGATAGATAAAATTTCCTTTGTTTCCACCGGAGGCGGGGCGATGCTTGAGTTTTTAAGCGGCAACAAGCTACCGGGGATAGAGGCCTTGCTAAGGAGAGATTAATTTTCTAAGATAACATCAGAAAAACTCTTAAGAACTAAACAGCGAACCATTTGGGTTACACCAACCTTTGACCAGGAAGGGAGAGGCCGCGCATGGGGCGTCACTTGCGAAGCAAAAAGAGCAAGAAAGTAGGACGTTGTCCCAAGTGCAAGAGATTATATCAGAAGAGCTCCCAATCGGTGCACCCTCGGTCAAAGAGTACGCATCATATTTACCCCAAAAGGCATTTTGGGCGCGGAGGGCCAACATGTTGCTTGTGTCGAGGGTGTCACGATGAGCTGGAGAGGCTCATACCCTTTGACCTACAACCCAAGGGATTCTATCGCCAATTGCTGGTTACTTTTTTGAAGAGTGGCAGTACCTCTTATACTATGCAGCGGCACAAGCGTCGCTCATCCATTTCTTCCGGCAATTTCTTTGGTATGGCCGGTGGTCGTCGTTGACCACGCCATAACCTGCCGGCTGGCCCGGGCGCTTTATGCGTTCCGGGCCTTCTCTTTTTCTGCACTTTTTTGATAATTTTTAAAACTCTGTTAGTATAAAAAAGGATCGCTCACATACCAAACCCTATGGGGGGAGGATATAAATTGAAGAGATATATCGTTACGTGCCTGGCGGCAGTTCTACTTTTTCCGGCAATAGCGGCTGCGAGTAACCTTATTGTTAAGGTAAAGAACGTAGAGACTGCTTTGCCGATATGCAGAGCGACGGTTACGTTAATCACTTACGATGAGAAAAACGAATCCTGGGTTCAGGGCTCGGATAACTGGTGGGGAGTTGTTACTACCGAAAGTGGCATTGCCTTGCGCCTCAATCTGGAGTTGTGGCAGAAATGCGTAATTAAGGCTGAGGCCAAAGGATACTTTCCGACTTTTTATGGCATGCCGTTTTATTTTTACGGAGTGCCAAAAGTTATTACGATTGATGCGCCGAACACTATATTGGAGATATTTCTTCAGCCAATCAAAGAGTCGCCCGAGCCTCCAGTGGGGGCGGGGACGACAAAAAAATAAGGCGGCGCCTGTAATCATGGCGCCGCCGTTTTGTTTTTAAATATTATTTTTTATTTTTTCGGCTATTTGCCTCATTAATTCTTCGCTTGGGTATGGTAGGCCATGCCAAAGTTCGTGCCCGTCGTTAAAAAATCTTGGCATAATGTGGAAGTGGGCATGCGGAACCAATTGCCCCGCCGCTTTTTCGTTGTTCATCCCCAAGTTTACTCCCTCGGCGTCTGTTCCCTTTTTAACCATTAACGCCAGCTTTTTTATTATTGGGCCGGCTTTCTGCATTGTTTCGTCGGGTATGTTGTAAAGATTTTCGTAGTGCTCTTTGGGTATCAATAAAACATGCCCGGGGTTTATTGGAGTGATATCCAAAAAAGCCAAAAAATTATCATCTTCGTAAACCTTTTCGGCCGGAATCTCGCCTCTAACTATTTTACAAAAAACACAATCAGTCATAATTTATTAATTATAATCCTTTTAAGTAATCCATGATACCAGCCACTGTTTGTTTGGCCGCTTTGTCTTCGTAGGCGCCTCTGTTTTTTTGCTTGATGATTTTGGGTTCGTAAATGTACCCATATTCTATCAGCACCGATAGCGGGTTAAGCGTATTGTTGGCACCGAGGGCGATGAGCTTTTGGTCTTCTATTACTCCGGCGCTTTCTTTGGGCATATTACTTGTGGCAAATTTCTTTGCTAGCTGTTTATAAATGTAGCCGCCCAATTCTATGCTAGAGGGGCCATTATTAAGTTGTTTGTCCGGCACGTATACGGCTATCCCTTTGTACGGACCGACTCGGTTGCGTTTTCTTTCGGGCGTATCGTTAAAGTGGATATTGAGAATGATATCAAACTCATTTTCGTTGGCCCATTTATTTATGCCATAAAGTCTGTTGGCCACCTCCTCAATAACGTTGTTGTGGTAAACTCCCTCCACTGGTTTTATTATTTGCTCCTCCAGTAGAACATTCATGCTTTGAAGATGTTCTCGCCTAAATTGACTGATACTGGTTTGCTGATTAACAAAATATTTTCTCAACTCGCTGATATACTGGCTCTTTTCTCTGGGCATTTTTACCGTCACTCCTTTCTGTCTTTTTAAAGAAGCGTATATTTTTTGAGCCAGCTCAAAGTTGAGATCGGCCTCTAAAGCTCCGCGGTACTCTGTTCCCCAGTGATCAGCATCGTGCCCGGGGACGATGAGAATTTTTATTTTCTTGCTACCTTTGGTGGCGGCCTGATAGGCGGCTCTTAATTGCTGAGTGGCGTTAGCGGCAGCAGTGGGGTCGGCTGCGTGGACGTAGCGAGCAATGGGGAAAACACAAATTATTACAATGAATATTAACAATAAGGCAAGAGAATTTTTCATAACAAACGCGTTACGTTTATGTTATCATATTTAACTATGATAAAAAAATGGGCCAAACGAGAGTCGGTGTCTGACAAGATTAAAGACGCGCTCTCAACATACCCAGAATTGATAAGGCCTCTATTGTTTTATAGGGGCATTGAGACCAACGAGGCGGCCGAGCATTTTTTGAACCCAGATTTTAAAATGGATTTGGGTGATCCGTTTGATATCTTAAATATGGAGAAGGCGGTAGACCGAATTTTGGCTGCCGTTAAAAAAAACGAAAAAGTGATTATTTTTGCCGATTATGATGCCGACGGCGTCTCCTCGGCGGTGATTATCTGCGAATTTTTTAACAAGGTGGGCTTTGGCAATTATCATGTCCACATCCCCGACCGGCACTTAGATGGCTACGGGCTCAACATGAAGGCAACCGATGAGTTTACCAAGCAGGGGGTTGGGCTAGTGATTACTCT
>JAHFLR010000061.1 GCA_023244795.1 bacterium | reverse complement strand
GAGACTCTCTCAAGCCAATCCTGCGCGCCAAATCTCAAGAGGTAACAGTAACCTCTAACCCCTCACCGCTGCCACTTGTCCCGCTGGATAAAAGTATCATTTGGCAAGTAATCCAAAACCTCTTAACCAACGCCAACAGATACAGTCTCGCCAAAACGCCCATACAGGTTTCTATTACTCAAAAGGGGCAGGAGCTGGAGTTCGCAGTGTCTAACGCAGGCATTGGAATACCTAAAAAATATTACAACAGAATATTTGAGAAGTTTTTCCGCGCCGAAAATGCCATTAAGTCGGTGCCGGAGGGCTCCGGCCTTGGGTTGGCGCTAGTTAAGTCTTTGGTTCTCGGTTGGGGCGGAAAGGTGTGGTTTGAGTCAGAAGAGGGCAAAAACACCACCTTCTACTTTACTATCCCGATAGCGGGCATGAAGCCACAATCCGGTGAGGTGAAATTAGCCGTCTAAAATGATATGATTTAAAAATGGTTACCGCAGGAACAACAACAGCGAATAAAAAGAAGATTTTGGTGGTAGAAGATGACCTCTTTTTAATCCGCGCTTACCAAATAAAACTGGAGAAGGAGGGCTTTGAGGTAATGGTAGCCACCGAGGGCACCGCTGCCATGGACTATTTGCAAAAAGATCCGCCCGATATGGTAATGCTAGACCTAATGTTGCCTGGTATAAGTGGTTTTGATGTGCTGGAGAATATCCGCAAAAACCCCAAATGGAAAGGAGTGCCGGTAATCGTTTTAACCAATTTGGGCCAGGAGCAAGATAAAAAAAGAGTGGAGGAGTTGGGGGTAAAAGACTATATAGTAAAGGCAAACGTAAAAATCGCCGACGTGATAGAAAAGGTAAAGGGGTATTTAAAATAGCAAAGCGGTGGAGTTATCCACATATTATTTAATTAAAAGGTCTAAAAATAGGTTAAAATAAGCACATATGAAAAAACAATCTAAAACAGGGTTCACTCTTTTGGAGCTCTTAATCGTTATCGCGATTATCGCAATCTTATCAGTCATTTTAATAATCGTTATCAACCCGGCCGAAACACTAAAGAAGTCCAGAGATGTCCAAAGAATGTCGGATTTAAATACACTCAAAACAGCCCTAGGATTAGTTATGACCTCCAGCTCTACTCCGTATCTTGATGGCATAGCTAACGACACTTGCGCAGGAGGCGGAGGAACAAAAACCGAGTACCTAAGCCAGACCGGCTACACCAGCGGGTTTGCGACGGGGTTTACCGCCTTCGGAGCCACCGCGGGAGCAGCGACGGTTGATGGCACGGGATGGATTCCGGTAGGATTTTCCAGCTTGTCAGGAGGGTCGCCTCTCTCAAACTTGCCACTTGACCCAATAAACACTGCCGGTGCTGGCGCGCTGGCCAATGCAAGTTTTGTTTACCGATACACTTGTCAAAAATCACCGCTAACTTTTGAGATTGATGTGCCACTAGAGAGCACCGCTTATACTGTGGACGATAACAAGTTAGCAAAAGATGGTGGAAACAGCGCCAATCTATACGAAGTAGGAACCAGCCTAACCATACAAGACTAACCAGCTAAAATATTCTCCACAAAACCCCGCCTAGGCGGGGTTTTGTGTTATTATGGATAGATATGGAAATTACATATTTCGCGTTTCTAAAATATCCGCCATTTATTATCTTTTCTTTGGCGGGCGTATCTTTAATCGGCCTATACGCCTACTACAAACTTTATAAAAAGCAGG
This sequence comes from bacterium, assembly GCA_023244795.1. Lineage (GTDB taxonomy): Bacteria > Patescibacteriota > Minisyncoccia > UBA9983 > UBA9983 > JAHFLR01. The sequence goes on along the minus strand of JAHFLR010000061.1, from coordinate 2,631 downwards.
AGTCTGTAAACAAAAAGTTATTAACTTATATCGCCTGGGCAATAATCGGTTTTAGGGTCATTTTTTCTATATTTTTAGCGGTTGTGCAATATTTTACCTGGAAAAAAGATTCTTTCGCCCAATATTTTTTGCCGCCCAACAGGCCCATCGGTTACTTTTTACAATACGCATGGACACATTACTTTTTGGGCGCAATCCTATCTATTATCGCGGCTTTTGTTTTTTACTTTATTCTAATGGCTGTTAAAAAACACCGCGCCGAGATTTTTGAGGAGGGGGAGCTGGAGCTTGGCCTGGCCTGCGGGTTAATTATTGGCTGGCCAAATGTTATTTTGTTTGTCGCTCTGGCATTTCTGCTGCTTTTGGTTCTCTCAATTCTCCGCCAATTATTTTTTAAGGAACAATTTACTACTATCACTTTGCCGCTACTCATCTCCTTGCCAATAATCTTTATTTTGGGTAGATGGCTAATAGACCTGCTAAAACTCTCCGCCTTGAGGATATAGCGCCACTTCTTTGCTATAATATATTAGAATATATTTAAGTAGATTTATATTATTTTAATGAGGAAGCGTCGCCAGCAAAACAGAGGATTTACCTTAATAGAACTTTTAATTGTGATTATCATCATCGCCGCGATTTCCGCTATTCTAATAGCCACCATCAAGCCGGCAGAAACGGTTAAAAAAGTGAGAGACACACAGAGGATGTCCGACCTTAACACAATTAAATCTGTCGTTGAGTATATCCAGATTTCAAATAAAACTCCCGACCTCTCTCAACTGCCGGCGGATTGCCTGCAAGACGGAGGCACCCAAGCCAAGATATTTTATAGCTACAACAAAGATACCATTACGTGCAACGGCGCGGTTACGGCGGGGGCAGACGCGGCTGGCAAATTCTATGCCGGAAATTTTTGTAGCAATGTTATCGGCAGTGCCGCCAGCAAAGTAGATGGCTCCGGGTGGATACCCATAAATTTTAAACTGGCCGGCGACGTGGTAAGCATTTCTCGGTTGCCGCTAGATCCATCAAATAGCATCGCCAACTCCAGCTCGCCCACCCAAACAGACCTGGTCTATCGGTACGCCTGCCAAACCAAAAGCTTTACAAAGCCCGGCTATGTATTTGAGATTGACGCCTCTCTGGAGAGCGACGCTTACACCATAACCAGCGATAAACGGACAGACGATGGCGGCGATAACGACTCTATGTTTGAGGTGGGCACTAACCTGGGGCTATTGCCCACAAGCGGGGACTTTTAATTTGGTTGGGGGTATCAATCATATAAGGTATAATAAATGTAAAGTATGCACATTACGGAAGATAATTTAAAAAGCCTGCTGGGCAAAACCGGTTTGGTAGACGACAAAGCATTTGAGGATGCCCGCGAGGAGGCCGCCCGCCTTGATCAAGACATCGCCAATGTTTTGGTTGGCCGGGGAGTTATTACCGAGGATTACCTTTTAGAAACTCTAGAACCTTATTTTGGTGTTCCGGTCATTAACCTGGAACGAGTTTCCATCCCCAAAGAAGTGCTGGAGCTAATTCCGGAGTCGTATGCCAAATCAAAAGGAATAATTTTATTTGAGCAAGATGCCGAAAAAAAGACAGCCAAAGTGGCGATGACCGACCCGCTTGATTATGACACGATAGAGTTTTTGCGCGCCAAACTAAATAACTGGGTGGAGCCGTACCTGACAACTCAATCTAGTTTAAAATTCGGTCTTAAACAATACAAAAAATCAATCGGTGAGGAGTTTAACAAAGTCATCTCCGAGAATGTGGAAAAATTTATGTCGGAGGCCGGGGAAACCGACCTCTCCAAACTGGCCGAGGCGGTGCCCATTGTAACTGTTTTAGATAACGTTGTGGAGCACGCCGCCTCGCTAAACGCATCCGATATCCACTTTGAGCCTCTGCAAAAAGAGGTGCTGATTAGATTTAGGATTGACGGCATTATGCACGAGATGCTCTCTCTTAATAAAAATATCGAGCCAATTTTAGTGGCGAGAGTAAAAATTTTGGCCAACCTGCAAATAGATGAGCACCGCACTCCTCAAGACGGGCGTTTTAGATTTGAGACAGAGGGAGGCGCTAATGTTGTTGATGTGCGCGTTAATGTTATGCCTGTTATGCACGGAGAAAAAGTAGAAATGAGACTCCTCAAGAGTACCGCCCGACCGCTCACCCTGGAGGAGCTGGGCTTGCCATCAAAATCGATTCAGTTGATTTACGAAGAAATAAAAAAGCCGCACGGCCTAATTTTGGTTACCGGTCCCACCGGCCACGGCAAAACCACCACGCTTTACGCTCTGCTGCATATCTTAAATACTCCCCAGGTAAATATTGTTACCATTGAGGACCCGATTGAATACGAAATGCAAAGAATTAACCAAACCCAAGTTAACACTAAAACAGGCATCACTTTTGCCAACGGCCTAAGGAGCCTGATGAGGCAAAACCCGGATATCATTTTAATCGGAGAGATTAGAGACAACGAAACGGTGGAAATCGCTATCCACGCCGCCCTCACCGGCCATTTGGTTTTATCATCTCTGCACACCAACGATGCGCCGTCGGCCCTGCCAAGATTATTAGACATGGGTGCCCCCGCTTTTCTACTTGCTT
>JAHFLR010000060.1 GCA_023244795.1 bacterium | reverse complement strand
TGTTAAAAGAACAAGCGGAGTAATCTGGCGAGACAGGAAGGGTTTGCCCTGGGTAGACCCATGCGATAAAGAATATTGGGATTATATTATTAAAATAAGCAAAGAGTCGGAGCAAGTCGGGTTTGACGAAATTAATTTTGATTACATAAGATTTGCCTCCGATGGCAAGATGGACGACATCGCCTATACGCACTGCGAGCCGAAGTTTAAAAAAGCAGACGCGCTAGAGAAGTTCTACCAATATTTAAGCGCCAACCTTAAAGATATCGGGGTGCCAATTTCCGCCGATTTGTTTGGTATGGTTACCACCAACAAAGATGACTTAGGCATCGGCCAGGTGCTAGAGAAAGCGGCCCCGTATTTTAATTACATTAGCCCGATGGTTTACCCGTCGCACTACCCGCCAACTTATGATGGCTTTAAAAACCCCAATCTTTACCCATATGAGATTATTAAACTGGCAATGGATACGGCCTCAGCCAGATTGATCGCTGCCAGTTCAACTCCAACCAAGCTAAGGCCGTGGCTGCAAGATTTTAAATTGGGCGGAGTAGTTTACGATGCCACGATGATAAGAAAAGAGAAAAAGGCGGTTTACGACGCCGGCTTAACCAGTTGGCTAATGTGGGACCCGGCAAACAAATATACCAGAGGCGCGTTTGATTTGGCACCAGTAGAATAAGGCTTATTTAGGCATTATCCCGAAAACTTGCAATTTTCTACAGATATGGTATAATACCATCAGATTTACAACTGGCAAGCGTGGGGTTCCGCAATGGGCGGAATTAGACGCAAGCCAAAAGCAGAAAGGAGGCCAGTAATGGCCAAGCGCAGCAAGAAGGAAGTGGAAGCAATCATCAGCGGGGCCGGACTCTTTATGGACCTCGTCATCATACTCGTCGCCGCCGTCAAGAAGTTTGGCGGCACGATGGGCCAGCTCCACAAGCTCGTAACCCCCGAAGGTCGCGAGACGCTGGAGAAGGTCGCCCGCATCATCGCGGGGTTCGCCGAAGCCACCACCTACAAGGTGGCCGAGTGCTTCACGAACAAGTCGCTTTTCTACTACCGTGACGGCGACTTGGACAAGTGGCTCCCGGCCACGCTCCCGACCAAGGTCGGGAGCCTCAGCCACAAAGAGACGACGGGAGGCCAGACCTTCCGTCAGATGGCCGAGGCCATCACCGGCACTAGCGGCAAGAGCGACGAGGAGCTGGCGAAGCTACTCGTGGAGCAGGGTAAGACCTGCTCGCTCCAGCAGATTGAGGACGCCATCGTTCGCCACGAGGCGGGCGACAAGTCCGACGGTCTGCTCGATAATGGCCGGGCCAACTTCTTTTTCGTCTGGTCTGGTAGCGCCATGGTCGTGGTCAGCGCCGACAGGCTCGATGGCGGGTGGAACGTCCGCGTCGACAGCTTCGGGCTCGGCTTCAGGTGGTATGCTGGCTACCGCGTCTTCTTCTGCAACTAGAACCTTTTGACCCCGTCGCTCGCGAGCGACAGGGTGACCCTTCGGGGAGGCTTCGCAGCCTCCCCGATTTTTTATATAATGTAAACGAATTCTGCTGACACCCTTGGTTTACTAAAACTCGGGGTGGCATAATTTAAAGCCAAAAGCTTTTAAAAAAACAAAAAGTTGGTGTCGCATATTAGGGAATAACAAGATTCCAAATAAAATACAGCTCTAAATTAGCAGGTTGCAATAAGGGGCGGTGGTACAGACGATATGCGGCACGAAGCGCCATGTTCGTGGTCAACGCCAACAGGAACGATGACAGGTGGAACGTCAACGTCAACAGCTTCGGCAACGACAACAGGTGGAATGCTGGCAACCGCGTCTTCTTCTGAAACTATTTATTTTCTCTCCCGATCTTTTTCGGGGGAGTTTTTTCTTCTAAATATTTTTTCCACCTCGCTAGCATTTTGCCAGTTTCCGAAATCTTTCCAGACAACATTATATATTTATTGTTCTCCAAAACTTTTTCTTCCCATGCAATTTGGAGGAAAAATTTTAACAAATCAGTTTTGTGGATTATAGTTTTAACCAAAACCAATTTCTCTCCGGTTCTAGCGTAGCTGGCTGTAAATGCAGTTTCTAATATCTCTACAAACAAAGAATCTATTTTAGAGCCAAGGGTAAGGCGAAACGTTTTTGGCAAGTTTTGAGCAAAAGTATGCCATAATTTGTATGCATCCTTAGCCTTTTGCACCACGGAAGGCACGGGGGGGGGCTTATATGTATGTTATGAATATTAGATTGAATCATAATTTTAAAAATATTATTTCTGTTGATAATCTACTTAAGGCGTGGAGCGAGTTTGTAAATGGCAAGAGAAACAAAAAAGATGTCCAACAATTTTCTCTGCGCTTGATAGATAATATTTTACAGCTTCATGGAGACCTTGCCAACAAAACCTACCGCCACGGCTCATACGAATCATTTAACATCTCCGACCCAAAACCAAGGAATATCCACAAAGCCAGCGTGCGCGACAGATTGCTCCACCACGCCATTTACAGAATACTTTACCTATATTTTGACACCAAATTTATCGCCGACTCTTTCTCTTGTCGTAAAAACAAGGGCACGCATAAAGCAATAAATAGATTCCGTACTTTTGCCAACAAAGTTAGCCAAAACAACACCAAAACCTGCTGGGTTTTAAAATGCGATATCAAAAAATTCTTTGCCAGCATAGACCACCAAACACTAAAAAGCATTTTGGCAAAACACATTAAAGACAAAGATGTTTTATGGTTACTGGCCCAAGTTATAGACAGCTTTAACGCGGAGGGTAAAATCGGCGTTGGTTTACCGCTAGGCAATTTAACCTCACAGCTTTTAGCCAATGTTTACTTAAACGAGCTAGACCAATTTATGAAGCAAGAACTAAAAACAAAACACTACATTCGCTACGCCGATGACTTTGTTATTTTTTCTCAAGATAAAGATTATTTAGAAAAACTCACTCCCAAAATTAACAGCTTTTTGCAAAAAGAATTACATTTAATTTTACACCCCGATAAGGTTTTTATAAAAACCTGGGCTTCGGGCGTAGACTTCCTCGGTTGGGTTAACTTTCCAAGCCACAGGGTGCTAAGAACTGCTACCAAGAAGCGAATGTTTAAAAAGTTAGAAGCCAACCCGCAAGAGGCAACAATTTTATCGTATTTGGGTATGCTGGGGCATGGGGAGGGGTATAAGCTAAAGTGGCAAATTGCAGACAGGTTTTTATTGGGGTATGATTGAGGCATTATGGCAGAATTTTTGACCCAAGGAGGTTTGGATAAATTAAAAAAAGAGCTGGAGCGGATGAAGACAGACGGCCGCATGGAGGTTGCCGAACAGCTCCGCCAGGCGATTGCTTTTGGCGACTTGTCGGAGAATGCTGCTTATGACGCCGCCAAAGAGGCGCAGGCGCGGCTGGAGGAGGAGATTGCCAGAGCAGACGACATTGTTAAAAACGCCAAAACAATAACCAACGAGAAGACCGGCAAGGTAGAAATAGGTTCTACCGTTTTCTTGGAAAAAGAGGGCGAAAAGGTTACCTATCAAATTGTAAGCCCTACGGAGACCGATCCGGCGGGAGGCAAAATCTCTTATAGCTCGCCGCTCGGCATGGCCATGCTCAACAAAAAAGAGGGGGAGGAGTTTTATTTTGAGACTCCGTCTAAAAAGTTTAAGTGCAAGATTCTAAAAATCTCTTAAAATTGCTATAATTTTATTAATGGCGGAACTCAACAAAGACATCACCTATTTTGCTCAAACCAACTTCAGAAATCAGCTGAGGAAGTTTGGCATTAAACGCCGCGATAGAGCCCGCCACGTATATATCATTGGGAAAACCGGTACCGGGAAAACAACTCTTATAGAAAATATGACCGCTCAAGATATTATGAGAGGCGAGGGGGTAGGCATTATAGATCCTCACGGCGAGTACGCGGAGAAGATGCTAAAGGCCGTGCCCAAAGAGCGCATCAACGATGTTATTTACTTTGCTCCGCACGACATGGATTACCCCATCTCTTTTAACGTGATGGAAAATGTTGATGCCACTCAAAGGCCACTAGTGGCCAACGGCTTGCTGGCGGTATTTAAAAAGATTTGGCCCGACGCTTGGTCTGCCAGAATGGAGTATATTTTGAGCAACTGCATCTTGGCTCTTTTGGAGTACCCCGATTCTACTCTTTTGGGTATCAACAGGATGCTCTCCGACAAAGATTATCGCAACAAGGTGGTGGAGAGCCTAACCGACCAAACCGTTAAGGCCTTTTGGACGCAAGAGTTTGCCAGCTACGGAGAAAAATATATGCAAGAGGCCGGCTCCGCTATCCAAAACAAAGTTGGGCAATTTATCTCCAATCCGCTCATTAGAAATATTATCGGCTAGCCGCGCACCTCTTTTGATATACGCGAGGCGATGGATCAAAAA
>JAHFLR010000010.1 GCA_023244795.1 bacterium | reverse complement strand
GATAAGGATTTTTAAGTTATTTTTGATAGATTCTTGGCCAATATAATCCTCCCATCTTTGGGGGCGCAAAGTTTGGTCTAAAACCTTATCTTCTTTATTTAAGTTATTAACAGTGTTGGGACTTGACATTTTAATCTGTTTCATTTATAATTCGCCTAGCGAATATAAAACTATTTTTGTTTTTTAAATCAGCCCTATAAACCTCGAAGCAACAAGGCTCGCGCTTAAACGGAATCCGTTGAAGGACGTTTTGGTTTCCTACTTGATAGGAGTGACTGGAACTATCCTAAAACTAAATTCTAAACTTTTAGTACCCATATTAAAAGTGTTGCTTGGAGGTTTATGGGGCCGAATTATTTTTTGGCCATTTTTTAAACGAACTACAACTCCACCACTCTACCTAACTCTTCCAAATCGGTTACGCCTCTTAAAACTTTCAAAATTCCATCTTGCTGCATATTTAGCATTCCTTGCTCTCGGGCAACTTTCATCACTTCCGCCTCCCCGGGTTTTTGGGAAATCAGTTTAGACATTGCCTCATCCATTAAGATTGCCTCAAAAATTCCGATTCTTCCTTTGTATCCAATTCCTTTGCAGGCGGGGCAGCCCGGAGATTTATATAACTTAATGCTGCTGACATCCGGATGTTCTGGGAAGCTGGCGGGGATAGACTGCACAAATTTTTTGATGGTCTCCTTTTCTTCTTCCGTTGCCTCCCGTGATACTTTGCAACTCTCGCAAAGTTTCCTAACAAGTCTTTGCGCCATGGCAATATTAAGCGCCGGGGGTAAAATATTTGGCTCAACCCCGAGATCCAACAAGCGGGGGATAACTCCAGCGGCATTGTTGGTGTGCAAAGTAGAGAGCACCAAGTGGCCGGTAAGGGCCGCGTTGACCGCCGTTTTGGCCGTTTCGGAATCTCTTATTTCTCCAACCATAATAATATCTGGGTCTTGCCTCAAAATTGCCCGCAAGCCAGCGGCAAAAGTGTAGCCACCTTTTTCGTTTATCTGTGTTTGGACGATTCCGGCAACGTGATACTCTACCGGGTCTTCCAACGTGATGATTTTTACTTCCGGCGTATAAACTCTTTTTAGAAAGGCGTACAACGCCGTAGTTTTACCGGAGCCGGTTGGCCCCGTGGTTAAAACCATGCCGTGAGGTTTTTCTATTTCTTTGTTTAAAATTTTAAGCAGGTGTGGTTCGATACCCAACTCTTCAACCGGCACGGAAATGCTTTGAGGATTTAGAATTCTCATCACTATTGATTCGCCTGTCGGTTCGGGGATAATAGAACTTCTTATTTCTATTTCAGTTTCCTTAAACTTTATACTAAAGCGGCCGTCTTGGGCTTGGTTTTTAATATTCAGCTTCATCCCCGAGAGGAGTTTTATTCTGGTTAAAACTTTTTCGTGAGTGGCCAAGTCGAAAGAAATAAAATCATGCAAAACGCCGTCCACTCTCCATCTTAGCCGGGCCTGATCCTCTTGCGGTTCAATGTGGATATCGGACGCGCCGTTTAAAATCGCGCCGGCCAAAACGACTTCCAAAATTTCGGAAACTTTTCTTTTTTCTTTGGCGCCAATTATTTCCAAAAGATCTTTTTTAAGTTCGTCTAAGCCCTTGTTCTGGGAGATAATCTGGTCTATCTCTTCCTCGGAAATGTCAAAAGAGCCGCGCGAGGTGGCTTCATATTTTTGAATTTCGGAGTAGCGGGACCATGCTCTCTCCAGACTATTTTCCGAAACCATATAAGTGGAGACAGTAAAGCCCTTGTTCTCTAGATCCTTGATTCTTTCTTTGGTTTCGTTGAGGTTGGGTGTTTTGATGCCGACTTTTATTTTTCTGCCGGTACCCTGAAAAACAACGATATTGCTTTTTCGGGCGAGGTCCTCCGGGAGCAGCTTCATGGCGTCGAGATCCATGGGGATTTGTGAGAGATTAATGTAAGGCAACTTATAACGCTGCGCCAAAATTTGGGCGAGGTCTTCTTCTTCGCGCGCGCGTATTTCGTCTAATTTATCTGCTTGGTCTCCGTCTTTTGTTGCTACCATATATTTACAAGGTTAATTAAAATATAGCTTAAAAATTCTCTTCTTTCAACATTTTTTGGGTTTGAGTTTCCGCTTCGGTAAAGTTTTTAAACGGCCCCATAACAAAAAAGTCATTTTGCATCGGACAAGCGGCGCGTTGGGCCAGCGAAAACATTTTTTGTCTGGACTGTTCAGAATCGTCAAAGTTTTTAATCATTACCTCAATGCCGCCGACATCTTGCCAGGTCATTATCATGGTCGGCTGGGCTGGCATCAGCGACCTTACCTTTTGCATCACTTGTAAAAGAGTCTCTGTGTTTTGCTCTAACCCGCCGCTTTTTTCAAAATCTTCTTGAGAGAGAAATGTCCAGGAAATTTTTCCGTCTTCGTCTGTTCTGGTTCTGGCCATGGCGCGCCCCAAAAGCTGAGTAAGCGGTGTGGCTTTGGCTTTTTCCAAAACGGCCGACACGGTTTTTTTATCAGCGCCCATCTCTAGTAGCGCCTTGCCGGCTTCAAGAGTATGGGGAGAAAAATGTCTGGTAAAATTTTCAGTTTCCACAATCAAAGAGGCAAGCAAAAGATTGGCGGTTTTTTTCTGCGCTTCGGGGTCGCTTAGTTTGATCTCTTTTACTATCTCCAACGTTTTTTCTGAGACAGTCTGTTCGTTGGCGACCAGGGAAAGTAAATTTTTATAGTTTATCTTCGGAGGGGGTATCTCTCCCAGTAGAAAGACAAGATCAATCTCGGCTGGTTGCTGATCAATAGAGATGCCGGCCTTATCTAACTTGCCGGAAGAATTGATGCGGAGATTAAAAAAGCCGTCGGACTTTTCGTAGTCTATTTCTTTTATTTCCACATTGCTGGCTGGGATTTTAATAGAGGTAACTTGGGGGAGGGGATCGTTGGGGAGTTTGGCTATAAGAACTTCCCATTTTTGTAGCAAACTTTCCGGCAAGGGAGAGAGCTGATAGACGGCGCACTCATTAAAAAAGAAGGCCGTAGCCAGCGCCTGCGCGCAGAGAAATTCTTGCTCGGTGGGGTTTTCCTTCAAAAAAATAGCAAAAGCGCTTGAGTCGCTGATAATTTTTTTGATTTTTTCCGGTTGCTCCATAGAAAATATTTACTCTTTCATTCGTAGCATTTTATAAAAACCGTTGCAACGAAAATTTTATAAAAAGAAGCAGATTGACATATTGGCAACAGTTATGTCATAATAAAAGAGAATAAAGTACCTAAAAATTTCCCCCAAAGTATTCCAAGCAACTCTTCAAAAGAAGGAGGAAGCCCGTGAAGACAGGAACAAAGACCTTTTTGCTTATTTCGCCGTTGGTGTTGCCGCTTTTTCTGGTTGGCTGCATCGCCCCGGGGGCCTATAACCCCTATGTTGGGTGGCATGCCACTCGCGCCGATGTCGGCTCGATCGCCCGGGGCGGCAAATCCGCCGTGGCGGTGGAAGGCAAAAAGGTTGCGGTAGCCATTGTGTCGCCCGGCAACCGTCTTGAGGGGCTGGATGATTACCTCAAGGACTTCGTTGCCGGGGCGCTCTTGGCGCGCGGAGCCTTTGTGGTTACGGATCAGCCGGAGTTGGAGCTGGAAGTTAAGGTGGTCGACGCCTACACGGAACTGACCATCGTTTTTCTCTTCCGGCGCGAGGGCGAGCTGGTTAAGATGGCCGCAGGCAAGGCTAGCTTGCCCTCTTACCATAGCGATGTTATTAGCCGGAAGGAGGCAATGCAGCAGGGGATTGAAGTTGCCGTTCGGGATGCTCTTCGGAGCTTCTGACCGCGCATGGAGGAGGTGGTGCTGCGGCGCTACCTCCTTTTGTTTTTTATAAATAAAGTTTAGTATTTAAATCAAAGGAGTAACTAAAAATAATGACTAAACATATTTCCGATTCGGTAAAAGAAACAAATAAAATCGCCAGAGAGCTGGCGAAAAAAGTTTTAATTGAGTCAGGCAAAAACAAGCAGGCGGTAGTGGTGGGCCTTTCCGGAGAATTGGGAAGCGGTAAAACAACTTTTACAAAAAGTTTTGCCAAGACGCTGGGCATCAAAGAACGAGTTAAGAGCCCGACCTTCGCCATTTTAAAAAGGTATAGGTCTGGTAGTAAAAATTTAGTGCACATTGATGCCTATCGCCTGATTAAGTCGGGAGAGTTGTTGGCCTTGGGTTGGAAGAATCTGATTAAGGACCCGGAAAACATAATTTTGGTGGAGTGGGCTGATAATGTTAAAAAAATATTCCCCCCCAAATACTATTGGGTAGAGCTGACTCATCAACAAGAACACAAAAGAGGCATTGACATCAAGCCAGTAAAGTAGTATAATCTAGCAAGAATTATCGCGCTCTTTACATAGAGCTTCTCTGAAGGATTGAAAACAATTTAGGACCGGCGGAAGACCGGAGAAAGGATGGACTACCGTGAAAAAGAGGTTAGTGTCTCTGGTAATGCTGGCGAGCTTCTGGCTCGCCCAAGTGGTGTTGCCGTGCTCAGTTGCGGCCTCGTCACTCTCGCTCTCTCCGTATTGGAACGACGAGGGCAAGGTGGCGGGTGCGCAGGTTAGCCTGGTGCTCTTTACTAACTGGAGCAACAAGCTCCAGGGAGCGCCCGGCTCATCAGCGCTTAACGGCCTGTACATGGCCGAAAGTTCTGGAGAAGTGGCGCCTCTGCCAGGAAGCCAGGTGGACCTCCGGGCAGAAGTTGCACCCGGAACGCCGGTGTACCAAAACTCCAATTACCAGGAGGCGGCGAGCCCCTGGGGATATATTGGAGCAGGGGTGGCAATTGGCCTCGGAATCTTTTTTGGGGCCAAGGCAATGAGAAAGGGCGACCGTGGCGCGGTAAATGTCACGGTCAATAACAGTGGCGGCCCGACAAATAATGCCCCACCCAAGCCCAATCCTGTGCCGAAACCCAAGCCCAAGCCGCCAACACCCACACCTACTCCCACCCCAACGCCGACGCCAACACCCACGCCGACCCCCGGGCCGCAGCCGCACCCCGGCCCTCAACCCTAATCCAAGGAGAAACTCCCGGAACGCGCTTAGCCGAAACTGAGCGCGTTCCACACCTACTTTTGAGTTTTTGTTAACACAAGAAAATAAAAGCAGGTGGATTATTAAAATTAACACCACAGGAAAAAATGAAAGACGAAATAAAAAATTTTATATTAATTGCTTCCGGTTTAGTTTTAGCCGGCGCATTTTTTGTTACGCCCGTTAAGGCTCAAGCGTCGGTAGATTTGAACTCTTACAGCAACGAAGGTATCGCCGTTTTAAGTGCAAAAGATAATACTCAAAATCCGGATTCTATCAACTATCAAAAAACCGTAAACAATGTTAACGCGGGAGACGTTTTAAAATTACAATTTCATTATCACAACTTTACCCCAACCGAGGCGGCAAAAAATGTAAGGATGAGCATTCAAGTTCCCTCGGGCGCCTCAAGAAGTTTTACGATAAACGGCGCTCTGGCGGCGGATAATGCCAGAGTCGCGGTTAATGACAGCGTAACTCTTAATTTAACCAGCGACCAAACTCTTACTTTTGTGAGTGGTTCTGTTGCTTGGTTCCCAGAGTTTGCCGGACCGACTCCATTGCCAAACGGCCAAACTGGAGACAGTATAATTTCCAGCGGAGTTAGTGTTGGCGATGTGCAGTTCGGTAATTCCAAATCCGGTTATATTTATTTAAGGTTGATGGTTGGGAACAATAATCCCAACCCCGGCAGCGTGCCCTCTGCCAACACAGATTCTGCAATAAACGTTAGCGACAACTCAGCGACCTTAAATGGATCGGTTAACCCCAACGGAGCCTCCACTAATTATTATTTTGAATATGGCACCAGCAACTCTTTTGGAAATACTACTTCGTCAAACAGCGCCGGTAGCGCCAACGCCAGCCAAAATGTCTCCCAAGTTCTCTCAGGGTTAAATTCCAACTCCACCTATTACTATAGAGTTGTGGCGCAAAACCAATTCGGCATCTCCAGAGGGACAACGATGAGTTTTACTACTTCCAATAATTTCAGCCAGCAGGGCAGCGCTCCGTCCGCCGATACTGTTTCCGCCACTAGCATCGGCGATTATTATGCCACCCTGATGGGCAGCATTAATCCGCACGGTTTTAGCACGGACTACTGGTTTGAGTACGGCACTTCGCAGGGCAACTTGGTTTACAGCACTTCCCAGCAACCCATCGGTAACGGAAATTCTAGTTTGAATGTTTCTCGTTACGTGTCTAATTTAAACAGCAACACTACTTATTATTATCGAGTGGTTGCTAGAAACAGCTTCGGCACTACGTATGGGGGGGTTCTTGCCCTAAATACAACCGGCAACGGCGGCGGAGGCACAATCAGCGGATGCTCCTCTCCTCTAATTACTTCTAGTTATGCCGGCTTCAACACCGATAACTCGGCCTCGCTAAGGGGCGTGGTAAATCCTAACGGCGCTAATACTGATGCTTGGTTTGAGTACGGCACTAGCTATTCTTTAGGGCTAAGAACTTCTTACCAAACATTTTATGGCTATAGTACCGGGTACTCCGGACAGGATTTAATCAGATACGTTTCCAACTTGCAGCCCAACACTAATTATTATTTTAGAGCGGTGGGTCAGAGCTCTTGTGGTACCAGCTACGGGAATATTTTAAACTTTTCTACAACCGGAACGACCAACCTTCCGGTAGTTAATACTTTATTGGCCACCAACATTGGCTCAACTTACGCGACGCTCAATGGAGAGGTTAACCCAAGGAACAGCAACAGCGCCGTCTCTTGGTTTGAGTATGGCACCGACCAAAATTTAAATAATTATTCTGTCACTTCCTCGGCCAATACCGGCTACGGAGATTATATGAGATCCATGAGCGCCCCGATTTCTAATTTGTCCTCCAACACCAATTATTATTTTAGGGCGGTTATCAGAAACGATGCCGGCACCAACAAGGGCGCGATTCTAACCTTTAGAACAGGAGGAAGTTCCCAATCGGCAAACACCTCCTCCGGATCTGCAACATTATTATCGGCGCTTAAAGAAGTTAAAAATTTAACTTTTCCTAACGGCACACAGTTTGTGAACGTTGCCTCAATTGGCGACGCGATAGAATACTCGCTCAGTGTTAAAAATGTTGGTAATTCTACTGCTAATGATATTGTTGTTAAAGATACGGTTTCCCCCTACTACGATATCGTAGAGGCCAGCCCCAATTTTTCTTCCAGCGGAGCAAATGGGTTGGGGCAACAATTAATTTGGAATTTGGGCTCCCTTGGCGCCGATCAAGACCGGGTCATTACCCTAAGAGTCAAAGCTAAAACAGTAGAGCAAAGCGTTGTGGTTTACAATTCTTTTTCCGCCAGTTCCAATGGGGCGTCTTGGTTTTCCAATAAAACAACGACTATCCTTAATCCCTCAATGATGGCGATGGACATTTCTGCCGACAAAAACGCGGTAGACAGAAATGGAACATTTAATTACAGCATCAGATACCGCAATATCGGTATCAACGATGTGGATAACGCTGTTATAAAACTTTCCATGCCGGAGGGTGTAAAATTTATCAGCTCCAGCCCCGGCTTCTCTTCTTCAGACGCCAATGTTTATTTTTATAGAATCGGTCGGGTGGCTAAAAATCAGCAAGGGGTAATTTCTATCCAAGCTCAAGTGCCGGAGGATGCCGAAAGCGGCTCCAGGCAGATTGCTACCGCCGTGCTCGATTATAGCGATATTTTCGGCACTCCCCAGAGAAATATTTCTTCTTCGGCCGCCATTGATGTTGGTACCGGATTAGCCGCGCTGGCCGCCGCCGTGGGCTTTTCTTATAGCGGCAACTGGCTCGCGTATCTTTTGTGGTCAATGATAATTTTGCTAGTGATGGGTATCGCGTATCTCTATTTTAAAATCTCTAGAATACTAAAGAATAACTACTAACTAAAAAAAACAAAAACCTCCGCCCGCAAGCGGGGGTTTTTGTTTTTGCTATAATAAGGTCGTGGCAAAAGAAAAGATAAAAGCGCAAAAAAAGACACTGGTATTGTTGGATTCTCACGCGGTATTGCACCGGGCGTTCCACGCGCTGCCTAACTTTAATTCTCCCAAGGGCGAGCCGACCGGCGCGCTCTATGGTTTTTCCGCCTTTTTGATTAAGGTTATCGGCGAGCTCAAACCAGATTACATTGCGGCCTGTTTTGATTTGCCGGGGCCAACCTTCCGCCACGTCGCTTACGACAAGTACAAAGCCAAAAGGCCCAAAATGGATGACTCTCTGGCGATGCAAATTAATCGCTCCCGAGATATTTTGCGGGCATTCGGTGTTCCTGTTTATGATTCGCCCGGCTTTGAGGCGGACGACATTTTGGGAACCATTGTGGAACAAGTTGGCCAGCAGCTGTCGGGCGGTAATGGCCAGCTTCAGACCATTATCGCCTCTGGCGACATGGACACCATGCAGCTTGTTAGCGGCAACGAGGTGGTCGTTTATACTCTTAAGAAGGGAATTCAGGACACGATTTTATATAACGAGAAGGCCGTTAAAGAAAGGTTCGGTTTTGCTCCGGAGTTGCTGCCGGATTTTAAAGGTCTCAAGGGAGACCCCTCCGATAATATTATCGGCGTGGAGGGCATCGGCGATAAAACGGCGACCGAAATAATAAAAAACTTCGGCACGCTAGAAAATCTATACAAGAAGATTAAAAAAGATAAGAAGGCGGTTATCGCCAGGGGCATCAAAGAGAGGATTGCCAACCTCTTGGAGGAGAAAGAGGAGGATGCCATGTTTAGCAAAACCCTTGCCGAAATCCGGCGTGACGCCCCGATAAAATTTTTGTTAAATGATTGCGCATGGAAAGATAATTTTAATCAGCAGGCGGTCGCCAAAATATTTGACGACCTGGGATTTAGGAGCTTGCTCTCCAGATTAGTTAAAAAAGAGGAGGGGTTGATGCCCGAGGCCGAAGAAGAAAAAATCAATCCGGAAAAACTTAACGAGATGGCTATCAAGCTATGGCTGATAGACTCCAATTATACTAACCCCGAACAGGGAGAAATTTTGTTATACACCAAAAAGAAAACCCTGGCGGAAGCGGAAAATGTTTTAGACGACAAAATAAAACAAGCCGGACTGGAGAAGCTATTAACCGAGGTAGAGTTGCCGCTCACTAAAATCCTTCGTGAGATGGAGGGCCGTGGAGTTTTGATAGATACCGGGTATCTTAAAAAACTCTCTGTGGAGTATCATGCAAAATTAGATGTTCTGGAGAAAGAAATATGGGAGATGGGGGGTGAACAATTTAACATTAGTTCTCCCCAACAGCTCTCAAAAATAGTTTTTGATAAGCTCGGCCTAAAGGCCAAGAGCATGAAGAAAACCAGCACCGGGGCTAAATCTACCAATATCAGTGAGCTGCTTAAGCTGCAAGGAACACACCCTATTATCGATAAGATTATCTCGTACCGCGAATTGTCCAAACTGGTCTCCACCTACATTGATAACATCCCCAAGTTGGTAGACGAACGCCACCGCTTGCATACGGTTTTTAACCAAACCGGAACTACCACCGGGCGCCTTTCTTCCAAAAACCCTAACTTGCAAAATTTGCCCAAAAAAACAGAACTCGGCATGAACGTGAGAAAAGCCGTTATCGCCGATGAGGGATTTGTTTTGGTCAGCTTTGATTATTCGCAGATTGAGTTAAGGGTGGCGGCCATCGTTAGCGGCGACGAAAAGCTTATTAAATTTTTTAAAGAGGGCAGAGACATCCACGCCGCGGTAGCCGCTGAGGTTTTTGGCGTTAAGCAAAGCGAGGTAACCTCCGAGATGAGGCGCAGAGCCAAGGTAATCAACTTCGGTATTATTTATGGTATGGGCGTCAACGCTCTTAAGCAAAATCTAAATTGCAGCCGAGAGGAGGCGCAAAAATTTTATGACGACTATTTTAAAGAGTTTGAGGGGATGGCCAATTATGTTAAAGAAATAAAAGAGCTTGTCCGCCGAAGGGGCTACACCACCACTATTCTGGGGCGCCGGAGATACTTCCCCCAAATTAACTCCCCGCTGGAGTATATTGCTAAAGAAGCGGAGAGAATGGCGGTTAACGCGCCACTTCAGGGTATGGCGGCCGATCTTATTAAGATGGCCATGATTAAGCTAGAGAGTGTTTTGGCCGGGGACCGGTTTAAAGAAAAGGTTAATTTGTTGCTCCAAATCCATGACGAGCTGCTCTACGAAATAGACGAAGCAATGCTTAAAGAGGCGGTGCCTATTATTGCCAAGGAAATGGAAGGCGTTTTTAAGTCGGTGGTGCCAATAGGTGTGAATATCTCTACGGGCAAAAACTGGAAAGATATGATATCATTTTAAGTATGGATAATAAGAAGATATTAATAGTAGAAGACGATAAATTCTTTAGGGACCTGGTTTCTCAAAAGATTTCCCAAGAGGGCTTTGAGGTGGCCGAGGCGCCAGACGCCAGAAAGGCGCTGGAAATGCTCCCCACCGAAAATCCATCGCTAATAATTTTAGACCTCATATTGCCAGGGATGGACGGCTTTGAGTTTTTGGAAAAAGTAAAAGCCGATGCCAAGTTTAAAGATATCCCGGTTATTATTTTAAGTAATCTTGGGCAAAAGGAAGAAATCGAAAGAGGCATTACTTTAGGCGCGGCAGACTTTTTGGTGAAGGTAAACTTTACACCCGACGAAGTGGCGGAGAAGATTAAAGAAACTTTCCAGAAAAAATATATCTAAACAAAATGCTGTATTTGATTTACGGCAAAGATACTTTTAGAGGCAGACAGAAACTTAATGAGATTCTGTCTGCTTTTCGTTCCAAGCGGAGCGGGCTGGGTGTTTTTTATTTTGACGAGCAAAACTTTGGGGAGGATTCTTTTAGGGAGCTGGTAAAATCCCAGACACTCTTTGAGGACAAGAGCATCATTGTTTGCGAAAATATATTGGAAGATAAAACCGTTGCCGCTTTTATTATAAAAAACTTAGAGGCCGTTACTGCCTCCCAAAACATTTTTGTTTTTTTGGAAACCGAAATAGAGGAAAGCGCGCTGGAAAAATTAAAAAGCGCCGCTCAAAAAAGCCAGCACCTGGAGCCCCTTGCCGGCGCCAGCCTTAAAAAATGGATAAACGAAGAATTGGTTAGGGGTGGTATTAAAAATCAAGCCGCCGCTGTTGAGGCGGTTATAAAAAAATGTGGAGCGAATTTGTGGTGTGCCAGCAAAGAAATAGAAAAAATCGTTTTAGGAGGCGAAACGGAAAAGGCGGAGGAGATAGTGGGCTACAGCCCCTTTGCTATTGCCGATGCGGTGGGGGAGAAAAACAAAAGACGGGCATGGCTAGCGTTACAACAGGCCAAGATGGCTGGTGTGCCGAGCGAAGAGGTCTTTTGGAAAATGGCCTGGCAAATAAAAACGTTGCTACTGGTAAAAAAGTCAGCCGAAGCGGGAGTAAAAAATTTAGAGAAAGAAACCGGCCTGCATCCGTTTGTGGTAAAAAAAGCCCTTGCCAATATAAGAAACTTTGCCCCGGGCGAGTTGGAGGAGATGTCGTTTAAGGCTCTGGAGTTTTACCACCATGCCCGTATTCATCTTGCCGATTGGGATATCGGGTTAGAGAAACTTTTGATTAGCTAGTCCGCCCAGAAGGATTCGAACCTTCGACCTTCTCCTTAAAAGGGAGCCGCTCTACCAACTGAGCTATGGGCGGATGTTTTACATATTAGGAAATTTTTCTCTTAATTTCAAGCTAAGTGTGCCTATCTGCCAGAATGGAAGCGGTAAAAGAATTAGGTTTTATGATGGCATTAAATCCATAACCCTTAACCATGCCCACCACGGACTCCACAAATTCTTTGGTCTTGCCTGCGTTGCCAACGTCAACGTGGACATCTATCTGGCCATTCCAAAAAAAGTCTTCGCCTAATTTATCTTTGAGTTGACTCTTTAGCTCCTGTACAAAAGTAATGGAGCGCACGGCCTCCTTATAGATTCTATCTCGCAATGTGGAGCAGTGTTCTACATTTGATTTTGTCCAAAAATATCGTCCGCCGTTGCCGATTTTTAAAACGGAAACGGCCGTTACAAATTGAGTATCATTGGAGCCCATAGAATCGCTGCCAACTGTAATTTTATAATGAGCTTGGGGCGCCAAGCTCATGTAGTTATAAATTTCTTCCACCAGTTCGTTAAAGGTCAGATATCGGCCTAGCGTTTGATTATAAAATCTTGCCTCTTTTATCATAATGGTAAATCAATAGAAAAAATTCCTGGCCCCAATATTAGCAAAGAAAAACAAACGGCTATCAGCAGTACTAGTGTTGCCTTGTCGGCGCATTTTTCTCCTCGTTGTTTTAAAACGAGCTCTTTGGCGGCAATGCCAACCATTGCTAAAATGGCCGCAGCTTGAGTAAATAATCCAAGAATAAGAAAAATGGACACCATAAAATGGAAGATAACAGCCGCCTTGAGCCGATTGTCGCTAATAGATCCCCAGCAATTAAAAAAGGAGCACTGGTCACTTTTTACCTTTTTATAGCAACAGCTTAGGAGGGAGACAGCCAAGGCAATCCTTAAAACAAAAGGCACAACCAGCTGATAAGTTAAAAGTGAGGGGAAGAGACTAAGCATAAGAAAATTTTATTCTTATAAAGATACAGAGTCAATGAGTTTGCCACTGGCGTCTTTAAGCAAAATTGTGTTGCCGCTGTAACTCCACATTGTGGAGGATCGGCCCAAATACAGCCGCCACTCGCTCTGGTAAAAGTCGCTGTCGTCTTTATGGCTGTTTACGCAGCCGTTGTAGTTTAAGTTTTCCGAAATAAAATTCTGACAGTTGCCCGATAAGTTAGATGGATAAGAAAAAGAAGTTTGGCACCTGCTTACTGACCTTAAAAAGTCGAGGCACTGGTTGTTTACATAAGAGGGTATAGCCTCGCCTCCGGCCGGGTTGGGGCAATCTTTTGAGAGTGCCGGGCTAAAGCCCCCTGCTTGGTCAAAATAGCCGGAGCACTTGTTAGTTTTAAAGCTGGCTCCCACCGGGCTAAGCCCCGTGGTAACATAAGCAACCTCTCCCGGCGCCAGATAGATGTTTTCGAAATAGTTTTGTTGATAGAGCCGAGGCAGAGTTACTCCTTGCCCGATAATCACGCTTTCGCCCCGATTGTTTTGTATTCTCCAGCCGGTGATATTAACCCTTCCGCCATTGCTAGGGGGCGCCTCTATTTTTAGGTATTCCTGGCCAGAAGAGTTTTGGCGGCCGCCATAAGGGGCGGATAAATAAATTTTATTGGGAGCGTTGGTATTTTTGGAGCCGATAGAAGATGTTTGCCCGCCCACCGGTGGTTGTAAAAAGGGTCCGCCCTTGGCGCCGGGGCTATTTCTGCCGCCCAATGCATACCAAAGAAACATTAACCCGATGAGAAGGGCTAAGAAGAAAAACAAATCTTTTTTTGGATCTCCGCCTGTGCTGGGCGCTGGTGCTGCCATATGCTTTCTATGATATCACTTTTGATGCACGGGGCAAAAGTGTGAGGAGCGGCCACCAAACTTTACTCTCTTAATAATGCCGCCATCTTTTTTGGCGCACTCCTCGCCCTCCTTTTTGTAAACCTTCAAATATTTTTGGAAGCTTCCTTTATTGCCGGAGGCGTCTCTAAAGTCAGAGGAGGAAGTGCCACGCATTTTTATAGATTTTGTAAGGATAGGTTTAACAGCTTTAAAAATATCTTTTAACTTTTTATCTTTTAACTTTTCGACTCTGGCAAATGGATGCACGTCGGCTTGCCATAAGATTTCGTCGGCATAGATATTACCAATACCGGCGATAATGTTTTGATCCATCAAAGTTTGCTTGATCTTGCCACGCTTGCTCCCGATAACTTCTTTAAACTTTTTAAAATCGAACTCTTTATTGGTCGGGTCGGGGCCGAGGTCTTTAATGTCCGGCAACTTGCCAAGGTCGCTGGTTGGCCAGGTTAAAACCTTAGCGAATTTTCGCATATCGCAAAGCGCCAGCTGCTTGCCGTTAGATAAACTAAAAACCATTCGCAAAAAACGATTATATGGGTCGTCACGATGCGGCCCGGCACCAACGGCGTTCCACTTTCCATTTTTAACTTTCCATTTACCGTACAACATGTGCCCGGTCATTTTTTGGTGGATTAGCAGAGTAGTGTTGCCAGAGAGATAGAGAAGAATATTTTTACCCACTCTGGCGGCGCTCAAAAACTTTTTGCCAATTAGCTGTTTTTTAAACAGCTCCGAGGTTTTTGGATGTTTTATAGATTTTTTCCAACCAACCCAAATATCCTCGATTTTTTTACCGGGCAGAACTTTTTGCAGGTCGCTAACGACGGTTTGTACTTCTGGCAGTTCCGGCATGTTAATTTAGGTTTATTTTTTCTAATAATTTAAACTCCGACCCGGCTGGCGTTAAAAAACTTTCCATAGTATTAACCGAGTCGACACAAAGATCCAACTCACCAGTGCTTATCTCCACGCCGTTTTGCGGTAGCAGCTCTTTTACTTTAAGGTAATCAAAACTTTTAAATTTGGCCAGTGTGATATGGGGCAGGGGAGGTTTAGATTCTTTGCTGGAGAATGCGGAAAAAGATTTGGAGAGATCCATAAACTCACTCGAATTTTTAAAAGTTACCCAAACCATGTTGTGGGCAAAGGTTATTTTATCCGGCGAGAGCTTAAAGCTCCTCGTCTCTTTTGCGACTTTGTGGGCGGTGGCTTTTAAATTCTCTAGCTCTCGCGTTGTAATGTCACCGCAAAAAACAACCGTAACATGCCAGTTCTCTTTGCTTATCACTCGTGCTACGTTGCGGCCATAGAACCCTCCCAGCTCCGCCTCGGCTGAATTCTTTAGTTTTGGGGGAATATCAATGGCGATGAAGATTCGGTGGGTATCCATGGTCGGTCTTTTTAGTATAGGACAATGGTGGACGAATAAAAGCATGACTTGCTAACCCCGTTTTTTTGTGCTTAAATTAACCAGGTTTATGGTGGCTATAGTTTAGTGGTAAAACTCCGCCCTGTGGAGGCGGTATCGAGGGTTCAATTCCCTCTAGCCACCCAGCGATAAATTTCGGTTAAATACTCAATAACGGCAATGACTTTTCAGTTCTAACCTGGTAACATTTTGTTATGAATTGGTTTTTGATTGCGCTTATCGGGCCAGCACTCTGGGCGCTGGTAAATCATATTGATAAATATATTATCAGTAAATATTTTACTGGACGAGGCGTAGGTTCTCTGGTGCTTTTTACCGGCGCTAGTGGGCTCATAGTTTCATTCTTCATACTTATATTCGAGCCAAGCCATATATTTATTGGTTTTGCTGGCGCGTTGGTCATGGCTATCAACGGGGCTATCCTTGTTTCCGCTTTTATTCCATATCTGCATGCTCTTGAAAATGAGGAAGCGTCATGGGCATCAACTCTCTACCAACTCATTCCTGTTTTTGGATATTTGCTGGGGCTAGTTTTTTTGCATGAGCAATTAAAGACATCGCAGATCCTCGCCTCCCTGCTCGTAATCGTTGGAGCAGTAACTATTTCTTTGGACTTTTCTCAAAAAATTAGAATGAAGGCAAGACCTTTTTGGCTCATGGTCCTCTCATCATTTATGATTGCGGTAAATGCGCTCATTTTTAAAATCATCGCGCTTGAAGGTAATTTTTGGGGAACCGCTTTTTGGGAATATATCGGAGGGGGTATATTTAGCCTTAGTCTCTTTT
>JAHFLR010000059.1 GCA_023244795.1 bacterium | reverse complement strand
CTCCTGAAGAAGAAGTGGGCAAAAACGAGTATATTGCTTCCGATCCCGAAAAGGGGAAAATTAAAAAACAGGTAACTTATGTTTTGGCATCCACCGAGGCCCAAGAGTTAAAACTAAAAGAGAGCGGGGGGTTAGATAATGTTAAATGGTTTAAGATGGAAGAGCTGGGTGATTTAAGAATTTATGACGATATCAAGCCCATCATCGCCAAGGCGGTAAAAATTGTATGTTCAGCAAGTTCGAAGAAAAAATAAAACTAAAATTTAAAGACAGAGAAATCCTTAAACAGGCATTTACTCATCGTTCTTATTTAAACGAAAATCCCTCTAAAGGCCTCAAGCACAACGAACGTTTGGAGTTTTTGGGTGATGCTGTTTTAGAATTAATCATCACCGAGTATTTATATAAAAAATATCCGGAAAAAAACGAGGGGGAGATGACCAGCCTTCGCGCCGCGTTAGTTAACGCTATTATGCTTTCCGAAGTAGCGGGAGAAATTGGCGTGGGAGATTACCTGCTCTTGTCTAAGGGCGAGGCCAAAGATACCGGCAAGGCCAGGCAATATATTTTGGCCAATACCTTTGAGGCGATTGTGGGGGCGATTTATTTGGACCAAGGCTACGAAGGCGCCGCTAAATTTTTGGAAAACTTTTTATTTAATAAGGTGGAAAAAATCATTAAAGAAAAACTTTGGATAGACGCCAAGAGCTTATTCCAGGAAAAAGCGCAAGACGAAACCGGCGTTACTCCTTCGTACTCAACCATCAAAGAGGAGGGCCCTGACCATGCCAAGAGTTTTACTATCGGAGTTTATTTGGGAAAAGACCTAGTGGCTCAAGGCCAGGGCTCCTCCAAGCAGGAGGCCGAGCAAGATGCCGCCCGCAACGCGCTACAGCAAAAAAACTGGTTGGATTAAAAAAATATTATCATCTAAAAAAGAAAACAACGGGGCGCCGGAGCGCTCCGTTGTACTTTATAAAGAGGATATTTATTTTTAGCAGT
Organism: bacterium; assembly: GCA_023244795.1. GTDB lineage: Bacteria > Patescibacteriota > Minisyncoccia > UBA9983 > UBA9983 > JAHFLR01. The sequence continues at coordinate 3,446 of JAHFLR010000059.1, read as the reverse complement.
GGCCGCCACCTTCGCCGGTTAGAAATCCGTCTTCCGGTTCGGAGTCGTCCATCGGGGAATTCGCGCCCTTAAGAGCCTCCATAAAGCTGGCTAAGTCGATTTTGTCGATATTAACAACGGGCCGGCTTCTAAATTGCTCTTGAGCCATCTGCATGCCCTCTTCTTTTGCTACATTAATGACATACCCCAAGACGATGTCCTTATCTTTGTCGGGCAGATCTTTGGTTAGGGTTCTGATCATGGCGGAGAAGTCGGTGGCTCTTCTGAACCTAACCTGTTGAAGACGGATGAGGTCTACGCGCCTTATTGCTTCTATGCAGGCAAGACCCTCATCCCACTCCTGCATGTTAACTCGGTTAGATTCCGGCACCCAGTAGTTAAACGGGCAAATTTGGGAGTAAAGTATTACGGCAAGTACGTAGGCCTTGGCATCGCCATCGTACTCCTCAAGGGTTTTGGTAACAATGGCGGCCGCTTTTTCGGCCGATACCTCATCACCATCAAGAAGCTCCGAAACGAGCCTCTCAAAATTAAAACCTTTTTGAGTAGAGGCCTCAATGGCCTCCCCCCATTTTTGGCTAGGCCAAGTGGTCTCGAATTTGTAATCGCCGCTGGTCCGCAGTTTACGGGGGTTAAAGCTGGATATGGCATAACACACAAAAGCAGTGTAATTCTTCATTACTTCGGTTCGATCAAAAACCTTAAGGAGGGCGCGCGCGACAACATCTTTGTGGGTAGTGTTTCCCGCCGAAGCAAGAATGCGCCCGATCTCGTCCATCATTTGGGTAAATCGTGGCTTTGCCATCGTGCCTTCCCCTTTCGTGTTTTTATTCTCTTTGATATCCTCTTATTAACTTTTATAGGTGCTATGCTGCTTTCATATTGGGCTAGCGCCCTCGGGGTGTCAAGCGGGCTTTAGTTTTTAAAAAAATTGTCGTAGAATAAATCTTATTGCTGATATGAGTATTCTTAAGCGTTTGGAAATTTCCGGGTTTAAATCTTTTGCCAAAACAATGGTATTGGAGTTCCCCGTGGCTGTTTCGGCTGTCGTGGGGCCAAATGGATCGGGCAAGTCCAACATAGCCGAAGCGATGAGATGGGTGCTGGGCGAACAATCGATGAAGTCTCTACGAGGCAAAAAGGGGGAAGATCTCATTTTTAACGGTTCGCAAACCGCGCCACGGTTGGGCAAGGCCTCCGTTACCTTGGTTTTTGATAACCGCAGCAAGGCCCTCCCGGTGGATTTTGAGGAAATTTTAATTACTAGAAAGATTTTTAGAGATGGCGTAAACGAGTATTTTATCAACAACTCCAAAGTCAGATTAAAAGACATCATCGAGTTGTTGAGCAATGTTGGCTTGGGCACCTCGTTCCATCATATTATCAGTCAGGGCGAGGCAGACAGGATTTTAAGCGCTTCTTCCAAAGAGAGAAAACAAATGCTAGAGGAGGCGTTGGGTCTAAAGCTCTATCAAATGCGCAAGCAAGAGTCGGATAGAAAACTGGAGAGAACGGAGGAAAATATAAAACAAGTGGAAGCGCTAAGGCGAGAGATTCAGCCGCATTTGAGATTTTTAAAAAAGCAGGCAGAGAAAGCCGAGAAAACAGTAATGGTCAGAGAAGACCTTAAAAAATTGTACGGAGAGTTTTTATTTAGGGAGGAGCTTTATCTAAAAAAAGAAGAAGAAAAAATTAAAGCCCAAAAGCACGACCCACAGCAAGAACTCCACAGAATAGAAAAAGAATGTTCTTCCGCTCCGCAAGATACCCGATCCGCTCAAATAAAAAATAAAATATCGGAACTCAAAAATAAATTGAGCGAAAAGGATTCTTTTCTAAACAACCTACGTTCGCAAAGAAACGCCCTCCAAAGAGAGATGGGCCGCTTTGAGGGCATGGTTGAGCTGGAGGAGTCTAAGGCTCACCACAACGATAATCAGACTCCGCCGGTTTCGGTAGACAAGGTTAAAAGCCTTGTTAGCAGATTAAATTTAAAAATAGACGACGGCGCCGAAGAAAAAGACATTGCCCGACTTAAGATAATCCTTTCCGAGATTAAGGGTTATTTGCACAACTTTTTATCGGAGATAACCGCCACAGACAAAAGGATTATGGCTGCGGATAGCCTGGACTTATTAAAAAATAAACTGAAGGAAACAACCCTCCTGGCGCAGGGTGCGCAAGAAAAAGAGGAGGCCATAAGCAAAGAAATAAGCGAGCTAAGAGGGCAAGTAGAGGAGGAAAATAAAACTCTTACCGAAACAGAAAAAGAAAAAATAGAAATGGAAGCGCGCCACAAGGAGCTATCCTCGTTTTTAAATAACATTGAGGCAAAAGAAGAGGCGTTAAGACTGCAAAAAGAAGAAAACGTAAGAGAAAAATCAGAGGCGCGGGCGCTAGTGGGAGATATAAACAGAGAGCAACCGGAAGAGGGCGTTGATATGGAAAAATGGTGGCGAGAGCAGAGAGAGGAAGAGCGCAGACAGGTAGAGAGACTAAAAATAAAGTTGGAGGATTCCGGCGGCATCGGCGAGGACGTACTAAAAGAATACGAGGAAGTAAAATCTCGCGATGAGTTTTTTGATAAAGAGTTGGGCGATTTGGATAACGCTCTAAAATCAGTAAAAGAATTGATTAACGAGCTGGAGGAAAAAATTAAGCAAGATTTTGAGGTGGGCTTACAAAAAATAAATAAAGAGTTTCAAGAGTTTTTGTTTGGTGTTTTTGGCGGGGGCAGGGGAGAGTTGAAGGTTGTTAAAATATCAAAAAGAGCCAGTAGCGAAGGCGAGGAGGCGCAGCTGGAATCTGCTACGGATGGACCCTTGCCGGAAGAGGAGAGAGCTGGCGGAGAAGACGGCGTGGAAGTGGTTGTGAGCTTGCCCAAGAAAAAAGTACACTCCATAGAAATGCTCTCCGGCGGAGAAAGAGCGCTTACCTCTATCGCGCTGCTTTTTGCCATGACTCAAGTAAACCCGCCACCATTTTTGGTATTAGACGAAACAGACGCGGCGTTAGACGAGGCCAACTCCAAAAGATATGGCGACATGATAGAAACGCTTAGTAAAAAAACACAGCTTATTATTATTACTCACAACAGAGAAACGATGCGTCGAGCCGATGTGCTCTATGGCGTTACTATGGGCTCCGATAGCGTCTCCAGGCTGCTTTCCATTAAGTTTGTGGAGGCAGAGCAGTATAGTAAATAAGGCGGTTTGACTTAAAAGTTAAGTTTTGTTAATATAGAACCCATGTTAAAGATACGATTACAACGAGTCGGAAAGAAGCATGACCCAAGCTATAGGGTTGTTTTGACTGATTCCAGAAAGTCCTCCAAAGCCGGCACTTGCTTGGAGTTGCTGGGTAATTACAATCCGCAAAGAGGCGAGCCGGTTTTAAAGACGGAAAAAATAAAAGAGTGGCTAGCCAAAGGCGCGCAGGCCTCGGAT
>JAHFLR010000058.1 GCA_023244795.1 bacterium | reverse complement strand
AATTGGCGTGATTATTTCCGGATTGTTTGTGGCCATCTCAATGACCTCGGGTGGCGCCGCTTGGGATAACGCCAAAAAATATATTGAGGAGGGTAATTATGGCGGCAAGGGCTCCTTCGCCCATCAAGCTGCTGTTACGGGCGACACGGTTGGCGATCCGTATAAAGACACTGCCGGCCCGGCCATTAACCCAATGATTAAAGTGGTAAACATTGTGGCATTACTATTAATTCCATTTTTGTTCTAGCCCCACTGATCGACTTGCGAAGTCGCTCATAATTAAAATGAAGAACCCCCGCCGAGGCGTATTGCCAGGGCGGGGGTTTAATTTTGGGAGCGAGCGCTACTCGGGGAGGTAGTCGACGAGGCGGAAGCCGTTGTCGATACACAAGTGCGCGAGAAAATTGTGGAAGTCGCTTGGTGTACGCTGGGGCACAACCAACAAAATAATAATGTAGGGGTTCTTGCCACCGTCAATCTCGGTAAAGATTACCTCTTCTATTTTGGCTGAGCCTTTTTCGAACTTGGCATACTTCTCGCCAATCGCCCTCTTAAGATTGTCCTTAAATTCCCTGGGGATTGTTAAGAAGAACACCTCGCCATATCCGGCATAACGATAAGTCACGCAATTCTCCGGCTTAACAATGGCCGCAGCAACAACCTTCGGTTTCTTTTTTCTCATGTTGCTCCCCCTCAAGGTTCTGGCTAACTAAAGTTTTATCATTTAAAAAGACTTTTTGCAAAAAGAAATGCCGCCGCGGGGGACGCGGCGGCGAACATGCAATGCGCTCACTCCCCCTTCTTGAGGCGAACGAATTGCGGAAAGTGGATGTTGTTAACATCAATTTCTCCATTCTCTTTTACACTGAAAGCGCCGATTTTGCGGCCCGCCTTCTTTTCCATAATTGCCCAAGTGATAACAGAGATTGATCGGAGAACAAGATGTGGGATGTCGGTGCAACTGGCGTCTCTCGCCAACTGTTCCAGCTTCTTGACATCCTCGTCAGAAAGTACCAACTTAATCGTTGCCATTGTCGCTCTCCTTGTGTGTTGTGCTGACTAATATATTTTTACCATCTATAAAAGCTTTTTGCAAAAAATTACAGTAGAAGTCAATTCTTGCAAGTGGTCAAAAAATATGTAAACTAACGCTTATGGATACAACAAAAATCAACGTAAAAAATCTACCCGATTCCGAAGTGGAGATTGAGGGAGAAATAAGCGCAGAGGAGTTTGAGAGCTTTTACTCTCCAGCCCTAAAGGAGTTTAATCGCACCATGAAGATGGACGGCTTCCGCCCCGGCAATGTCCCCGAGGATGTTTTGCTTAAGCAATTAGGAGACCATGCCATTTTGGAAAAAATGGCCGAAATGACACTGCAGCATTTTTACCCGGAAATAGTTTCCGGAAAGGATTTGAGCGTAGTTGGAAGGCCGGAGGTTTCTATCACTAAACTCGCCCGCAATAATCCGTTGGGCTTTAAAATAAAAACCGCCATTTTGCCGGAAATAAAACTGCCGGACTACAAGATCATCTCGCAGAAAATAAATGCCAAAAAAGAAGAAGTGTCGGTAAAAGACGAAGAAGTCCAAAAAACTATTGAGTATTTGCAAAAGGCGCGCGCCACCAAAAACGATAAGGGAGAAGAGGTGGTGCCGGAGCTAAACGACGAGTTTGCCAAAACCGCCGGCAACTTTGAAAATTTGGAGGCACTTAAAAAAGCGGTCTACGAAAATATGGTGGAAGAGAAAAAAACAAAAAACACACAAAAGAGACGACTAGAAATTTTAGACCAAATTATTGCCGAAACAAAAATGGATCTTCCTAAATCATTAATAGAGGTGGAAAAATTAAGAATGCTGGAAGAGATGAAGGCCAATGTTGCGCAAATGGGGCTAAAGTGGGAGGAGTATCTGACCAATCTCAAAAAAACAGAGGAAGAAATTATCGGCGGCTGGGAGGAGGACGCCAAAAAGAGAATCAAGTTTGAGCTAATCTTGCACAAGATTGCCGATGAAGAAAAAATAGACGTGCCGCCGGAGGAGCTGGATAGAGAAGTAGATAAACTGGTGGAGCACTACAAACTGGCCGGCGAAGAGAGGATAGACCGAGGCCGCGCGCAAGATTACCTGTGGAATTTAATGCGCAACGAACGAGTCTTTAAGGTGTTGGAAAGCTAATAATTAAGTAATATAATAAAAATATGTTAATACCCACCGTTATAGAAAAATCGCAATTCGGCGAAAGAGCATACGATATATACTCCCGTCTTTTAAGCGACCGCATCATTTTTTTGGGCGGAGTGATAGACGACAACGTCGCTAATATTGTTATCGCTCAATTATTGTTTTTAGAGAACGAGGATCCGAAAAAAGATATCAAGTTGTACATAAACTCCCCCGGCGGTTCGGTTACCTCCGCGTTGGCTATTTATGACGCCATGAACCACATCAAAGCAGACGTCTCCACTGTGTGCGTCGGCATTTGCGCCTCGGCCGCCACGGTCTTGCTCGCCGCCGGCGCTAAGGGCAAACGGTTTGTTTTGCCAAACTCGGAAGTGATGATTCATCAGGTAATGGGCGGAGTAGAGGGGCAAGCCACAGATATAGAAATTTCCGCTAGACACATTCTTAAAGTAAAAGAGAGACTAAATAAAATTTTATCTTCCCACACCGGTCAAGCCATCTCTAAGGTAGAAAAAGACAGCGACCGCGACTTTTTTATGGACGCGGAAGAAGCCAAAAAATACGGCATCGTAGACATAGTATTAAAACCGAAGACGAACGGAAAATAGAAACTAAAAAAACCGCCTCCGGGCGGTTTTTATTTTAACAACTCTTTTAGCAAACTGCGGCCTGTCATTTGGGTTGGCTTTTGGAGGTTCATCAGTTCTAAAAGCGTGGGGGCGACGTCGGTAATAATACCGGAGACCTCTTTGTATTTTTTCTTAATCACTTCGTCGCTCTGCGATTCTTTGTATTTAAATTCGTTGGCAATCAAATGACACGGCACCGGGTTTATGGAGTGTTGGGTTTTCTCCTGGCCTGTTGTTTTATACAATTTTTCCTCCGCGTTGCCATGGTCGGCAGTAATCACTACCACTCCGCCCAGGTCCAAAACCCTCGGCAAGATTCTGCCCACGCACTCATCTATTACCGCAAAGGCCTTAGCTGTGGCCGCAAAATTACCGGTGTGGCCAACCATATCGGCATTAGCAAAATTGACGGCAATAAAATCATATTTACCCATGCTCTCCAAAACCTTTTCGGTAATTTGGCGCGCCGACATCTCCGGCTCTAAATCGTAGGAACTGATTTTGGGCGAGGGGATCAAAACTCTGTCTTCTCCGGGAAACTCTTCTTCTTTGCCACCGTTTAAAAAGTATGTGATGTGGGCGTACTTTTGTGTCTCAGCAATGTGCATTTGTTTTTTGCCAGCTTCGGCAATCACACGGGCGAGCGGCCACTCCACCTCAGCCGAGGGGAAGGCAACATGCACGGGGAGACCTTTCTCATACTCCGTCATGGTTACAAAAAATAAATTCTGCAACTTTTTGCGCTCAAACTTGTTAAAGTTTTCTTCCACAAAAGCGTGGGTAATCTCTCTGGCGCTGTCTTCGCGGAAGTTATAAAAAATAACCGCATCGTTGTCTTTTATTCTGCTGTTAGTGTCGCCAGTATCTAAAATGCCGGGCGTCATCTCCTCGTCAAAAATATCTTTGGCATAATTTTGGGCGATAAACTCTGAGGCGGATTTATATTTTTCTACCCCGCCAATAGTTAAAGTCTCGTATGACTGCTTTATCCAAGGCCAATTTTCGCTCCTATCCATGGCAAACCTGCGGCCGATTACGGTGGCGATTTTTACGTTTGGATATTTGGCCAATAAATCTGCCTCCAATTTTTTAAAATACTCCGCCCCCTCTTTGTGGAAGGCGTCTTTGCCGTCTGTAAATAAGTGTAAGTTAACGTTTGGCGCGCCTTCTTTTTGCGCCAAGTCTAGTAAGGCGTATAAATGCTCCGAGTAGGCGTGCACCGTGCCGGAGGAAAACACGCCCATGATGTTTAGGTTGCTGCCGTTTGTTTTTACGTAATTAACCGCGCCAAGAAAAGCTTCGTTTTTAAAGAAACTGCCGTCTTCTATGGCAGAAGAAATTTTTGGCAAGAAGTTTAAAATCGTTTTCCCCGCGCCGATGGCCAAATGGCCCACCTCGCTGTTACCCTCCTTGCCCCAGGGCAAACCAACAGCGATCCCCGAGGCCTGCAGGGTGGTAAACGGGTAAAACTTTTCTATTTCCGTAAAAGTCGGGTGGTCGGTAACCTCCCACGGAGAGCCGTACTTATCGGGGGAAATTCCAAAGCCGTCTAAAATAATCAGCACCACCGGTTTAAAGTTGTATTTTTTTGCTTCTGCCTCCTTCATGATTGCTTTATTTTAGCACAAGGGCCCTCAGCTTTCAGCCTCTTAATCTTAACCCTCCAAGCAATAAAA
>JAHFLR010000057.1 GCA_023244795.1 bacterium | reverse complement strand
CGTGTTTTAAAGAAGCCAGTCTCTCGCGCCAATCTATTTTTATATAGTGACGCATCTTGCGCCAATTAGTTCGTAGATGTATAGACAAATAAAATGTCTTGATAACCCAATACAAATCAAAGGCAATGATAAAAAAGGATGCCCAAACGGGGATAAGCCAGGAAACAAAAAATAGCGACACCAAAGTGCCGACTGCCAAAAACCCGGGGAGAATCTCCAAATACCGATAAAATCTTCTCTCCCCGCCCTCTAATTCGGAAGCCCGGCCAACCCGAAGATACTTAAAATCCATAGTAATTGCATTATAGAACGAAAAAATGTACAATTTCAACATTATGACCTCTCTCCCGTACATTATAAGCGCCGTATTCTTGCTGGTTTTGATTTGTTGGCTGATTTATCTGGAGACGCGGCTCAAAAAGTTTTTTAAAGGATCCAGCGGAAAAGATTTGGAGTCCGTGCTTGTTTCTGTTAAAAACGAGATGATCGGAGTAAAAGAAAAAGAAAAAGAGCAAGAGGAGCGTTTAAACTCGATGGAGGGCAGACTAAAAAAGAGCATACAGCACGTTAATACGGTAAGATTTAACCCCTTCGAAGACTCCGGCTCAAATCAAAGTTTTGCCGTAGCGCTTTTAGACGAAAAAGGTGACGGGGTGGCGCTATCAAGTTTGTATTCCAGAGACAAAGTAGGAATTTACGCCAAACCGATAAAAGAGTACCAATCAGAATTCCCCCTCTCGGAAGAAGAAAAAGCCGTAATAAAAAAATCTAAAGAAAATGGATAGCAAAAAAAGCACAATTCAGCGCCCGCCAGTTGTTGTAGTGATGGGTCACATTGACCACGGCAAATCTAAACTTTTGGATTACATCCGGAGCGCCAACATAGTGGAAAAAGAAGCTGGCGGCATAACTCAGCATATTGGAGCCTACGAAACCGATGTAAAATGCGAAAGCAACCATCCTCACAAAACCAGAAGGATTACTTTTTTAGATACTCCCGGCCACGAGGCCTTCTCTCAAATGCGGGTTCGGGGAGCAAGGATAGCAGATGTTGCTGTTTTGGTTGTGGCCGCGGAAGACGGACCGAAACCGCAAACCATCGAGGCCCATAAAGCTATCCAGCAATCGGGGATCCCGTTTGTGGTGGCCATAAATAAAATAGACAAACCGGATGCCAACCCGGAAATAGTAAAAGCCAAGCTGGCGGAAAACCAAATTTTCGTGGAAAACTATGGAGGGTCAGTGCCGTGCGTAAACATTTCGGCTAAAACCGGGCAAGGAGTTAATGAGCTCCTGGATATAATTTTACTTTTGTCCGATCTGGAGGATTTATCGGCCGACCCCGAAGAACCGGCGACTGGTTTTGTAATCGAATCTGATTTAGACCCCAAAAGAGGCACCTCCTCTACCCTGCTCATACAAAATGGCACCCTGCGCATGGGAGATTTTGTAGCCGCGGGCGGTGGAGTAGCTCCGGTAAGAATATTTGAGGACTTTATGGGCAAAAGATTAAAAGAGGCGACCTTCTCCTCTCCTGTTAAAATTACCGGGTTCAGTAAAATCCCCCAAGTGGGAGCCGAGTTTAGAACATTCAAGAATAAAAAAGAGGCAGAAGCGGCAGCTAATGATTTTGGGAGCAAGGCAGCCGATAATAAACCAAAAGCCGAAGCCCGTGATTTAAGCAAGACCACAATCCCGGTCGTTATCAAATCGGATGTTTACGGATCACTTGAGGCGGTAGAAAAAGAAATCAAAAAACTCGAGGACGATCAAATCAGTATTAATATTTTACGAACCGGGACCGGCAATATAGGCGAAGAAGATGTAAAAATTTCTTCCGGAGCAGATAATTCTATTGTCCTCGGGTTTAACGTTGGCATCGACCCCGCCGCCAAGATACTGGCCGAAAGATTTAATGCTTTAATTTATACAGCCAAAATTATCTACGAGATAAGCGATTGGCTAAAAACAGAAATAGAAAAAAGGAGGCCAAGAACAGAAAAAGACGAAGTAGTGGGCTCCGCCAAAATATTAAAAATCTTTAACAGAGACAAAAACAGACAAGTGCTCGGCGCTCGGGTGCTAGAGGGCAAGGCCACGATAACCAATGGCGGTATAAAAATAAAAAGACAGGAAAACGAAATTGGCCAGGGTAAAATTGCCGGCATGCAACACAACAGAGTGGCAGTAAAAGAGGTAGAAAAAGGCAACGAATTTGGCGTTATGATAGACGCCAAAATAGAACTGGCGCCGGGCGACGTTATTGAAATTATTGAAAAAGTATCGTAAAATAATGGCACAAAATGCCTGGTAAATTTAGACAAGAAAAAATCAATTCCCTGATAAAAGACTTTGCCGGCCATTTTATAGGACAAACAATTGGCGGCGGAGTTTTCGCCACGGTAATAAAAGTGGAGACGAGTAACGACTTTAAGGAGGCGACCTTATATTTAAGCGTTTTTCCCGAGGAGAAGGGCGCGGAAGTTGAGGCCAAATTAAAGAAAAAGCTGGGAGATTTGAGAGTACAACTTTCCGAAAAGGGGGGTTTGGTAAACGCCCCGCACCTTGATATAAAAATAGATAAAATAGATATAGCGCAGTAGGGCCAGGTAGCCAAGTGGTAAGGCAAAGGTCTGCAAAACCTTTATTCGTGGGTTCGATTCCCGCCCTGGCCTCAAGGTACTTTAAAATGCCCGAGTGGCGGAATTGGTATACGCGCACGACTTAAAATCGTGTCTCGCAAGGGATGTGGGTTCGACTCCCACCTCGGGCACAAGTATTTATATCCACCCATAGCTCAGCTGGTAGAGCGGCTCCCTCTTAAGGAGAAGGTCGTAGGTTCGATCCCTACTGGGTGGACAGAGTTGACGTATATAAAATGCCGAGGTGGTGAAATTGGCAGACACGCTAGCCTTAGGAGCTAGTGCCCGTAAGGGCTTGCGGGTTCAACTCCCGCCCTCGGCACCAGCACTTTGTGCAGGATAAGATAATGTGTTAAAATCAAAAACGACCTTGGCAGATTTAGCGGGTTTACCCGCCGAAGTCCGCCTCGGCGGACGAAGGCGGGCATGGTTTAGTGGTAGAATACTTCCTTGCCAAGGAAGAGACGGGAGTTCGATTCTCCCTACCCGCACCAACAATACAAAAACTCTCCGCCAAAGCGGAGAGTTTTTGTATTATCGTTATTTTATCCTTCCGTATAATTGGGTCCGTAAATCGTAACATCTACGACTCTGGATCTCTCGCCGCCACTGGCCGCTTTGCCTTTGATTACCATTTTATAGGTGCGGCTAGATTTGGTATCTGGCAAGATGGTCTTTAAGACTTTAACCGTTAAAACAGAACCACTGGAATAATTCGATGGCACGAGGGTCGTGGGGCCAAAAGCGGATGATCTGTTCGTCATCTTGGAATATAGATCCGATGGGTCGGTAGAAACTATAGAAAAAGTAACTGGACTAATAAACCCAGTAGTCGGGGTAACTTTTATCTTTGTACTCCCCGATTGCTCGCCAGGATTATCGGTGAGAAATATTTTAATACTGTTACTGGCGGCATCAATATTAAAGTCGGCAGATTCGGCTATGCACTTATTATCTGCTCCGCACACTAGCCCAGCGCTACACGGCTGCGCCACGCTACAAGCATCGCCTACTACGCCACCAGCGCCTCCGCCACCGTTGTCACCACCTCCACCGCCACCACCTCCGCCTCCACCTCCACCGCCGCAAGATGTTTTACATTGGCCATCAGCGCAACATATTCCGGTGGCACATCCTAATGTTTGGCATCCGGTATTGCACGAGCCGCTCTGGCAAACCCCCGAGCAACACACTTGCCCAACGGTGCATGTGTTGGCTCCGCAATTGGCGCAATTATTTAGTTGGCATGTATCTTTGTTACAAGCGGCCGGGCATAATCCATTAGCGATGCCATTGTCACAAGTCTCACCGGCATCAACGACGCCATTACCACATTTAGAGTTCACGGTAATCACCCAGCTTAGCGAGGTTGCCGGTAAATAAAAACCCATCTTGCCGCAATACACACTGCCCGCGCTGGTATCCATATCTTGGAATCTTGTAACGTCGGGCTGTAAGCATACGCCACTTCGGCCATATGTTCCGGAAATCCACGGCCAGGTGCCATTTGTTTGGCTAATGGCTGTCCAAACTCTCACTGGCGCGCTATCTATCCCCATGGTAACCGTAGCTTGGCCTGCCTTGTTAGCAGTACAGCTCAAACCACTGCAGCTCATTACCGAAGGATCACTTGAAGATAAACTAGCGGCGGGTTTTTTTCCCGTCCAATAAGTATACCCCCGTTGAGTGTCCGCTCCATTAATATTGCTGTTGAATCTTTGTCCAAAATCTTTAATGAAATTTAAATCTTGGACTTTTTCGGCAAAAACTGCGCCGCTACGCAACTGGGTAAAATCACTTCGCCATGCTCCATACGGCGTGTCCCATGCGCCATCGGTTGCATTAAAAAATGGATCATCGGGATTATAAGTAAAATTAACTTGGTCACCTACAACTACGCTTGTTTTACCCGAGGAAATCTC
>JAHFLR010000056.1 GCA_023244795.1 bacterium | reverse complement strand
TAGGGCGCCGGCTCTTATGGCTTTTGCATTCGGAGAGCTCCAGACTTCAGCCAAGCTTTGCTTGCTTAGGTCTCCGTAAACATAATCTCCCACCAAGTCAAAACAGCACATTACCGCCCGGCCATCAGCCAACACAGTAAAAACTCTTTTAACGTCTGGGCATGTTTGGTAATCTGTTTTGGGCTTAAGCCCCTGCGCATCTTTTTTATAAACAATATCTTCGTCGTAAATATCTTTGTCAGCCAAAAACTTATCTGACAGGCCTTTTATTTTGTCTTTATCGTAAGCGTATTCGCTTAAAATAAATGGTTTAATATACAGCTTGTCTATCTTATTTTTTTCAACAAATTTTTTAACGTCCGGTATCTGATCTTGGTTTAGTTTGTTTAAAATAAACTGCAGTGTGGCAATTGGTCTTTTTTTGCCCAATTTTTGTTTTAGCTGGCAAAAATTTTCTATATTTTTCTTGACCGTCTCAAAATTTCCGCCCACTCTAAACTGCTCAAAGGATTCCTTGGTAAGGCCGTCTAAAGCAAATCGTATCTCTCCCAGCCCGGAATTAAGTATCTTTTCCGCCATTGCATTATCTAAGAGAGAGCAATTAGTGGAGATCATCGTGTGTAAACTTTTGCCCGAGGCGTATTTTATCATTTCCACAATATCCGGGTTGAGTAGCGGCTCATTGGAGTTGTACAAATAAACTATATGGGCATAATTCTTTATGTTATCGATTATTTTTTTAAACTTTTCCAAACTCATCATCTCTGGCGGCCTTCTGGCAAGGATGGTTTTTCGGGGGGTCGGGCAAGTCGGGCAATCAAAATTACATGTGTTCCCCGTCTCTATTATTAGGGCGTAAGGGGTTTTTAAAAAAATATGTTTGAGCAACGATTTAGCCAGATGAAAAACTTTTTTGGTCTCGCCATTAAAAAGGTTATACCAAACAAACCAATGGAAAACATTGGCTGTATATTTAATTTTTTTTATTAACCTTTTTATATTAGGCATTGAATATTTTAAGATGGGATTTTATGTTTTGGTCGGCCGATAAGTATATTTTTTCTTCTTCCTCTCCGCTCAAACCTCCCTGAGTGCCATTAATTCGCCCGCTCAACAAATCGCCCAGCGCCAGCTCAACTTTTTCGGCAATATCTAGCTTATCAAACGGATTAACATAATAAATTAAAGCATTTTTGTAGCCCACATAGCAAGGTTCGCTTTTTTCGGTTAGAATTACAACCTTCCCCAGCGATAGCGCCTCCATCATAAAATTAGAGTTAATTTCCGTCAAAGAAACAAGGGCAACAAGATCGCTGTTGTTAATTTTCTCAAGCAGCTCGTCTCGCCCCAGCTGGGGGAATATTTTAACGCCGTCTCCCATACCCAAACTGCCAATTTCCGCCTCTAGACCATTTTTCTCGGGGCCGTTCCCTATTATCTCCAGCTCAATCTTTTTGGGAAAGACGTTTTTATTAATTAAAGCAAACGCGCCGATAAGATTTTTTAAATTTCTGGCCGCAATAAGTCGGCCGGCAAATAAAATATTGATGTAATCTTTTGTGGCGGGTTTTGTTTTTATAATAATATCCTGCTTAATGTTCCCAATGACCGCTGTTTGATCCTCGCTTAACCCTCTATATTTAACGTAAATATCTTTTAAAAGACGGGCATTAAAAATTATACGGCTAGCCCGGCCAATCACAAAATTAGTAATAAAATAAATCAGCTTCTCCGAAGGGCTAAATTTACTATCAATATAGTATTGCTCGAGAGTCTTGGCGTATTCTCTTGTTTGAGTGGCCCTCTCCCATTGGTAATCCCCGCCCAAACGCACAAAGAGTTTTGCTCGCGGTCTTAAAATCTTGGCCACGGCGCACGGCAAACCAACACTTATTAAATCAAAGGCATAAATAATATCGGCCTCCTTAGACAAACAAAAAACTTTCCAAAAGTATTTTAGATATCGAAATAAAATATTTTGCCTCCTGCTTATATAAAAAATAGAGCCGCTTTCCAGCCCTCCGGTGGCCGGGTCGCCATAGGTAACAACCTTCGCCTGGCATTGATACTTAGGCAACTCCTCAAACAGCACCTTGGCCTGGGTTGCCGGTCCGCCGATATCAGGAGGATAAATGCCTGTACAAATTAAGATTTTCATTTAATATAATGATTATGCAGAAATTTGGCCCCAAAAACAAGCCAAATCCAATCTCCCATGACTAATAAATACAACGAACAAGCCCCCTCAATAACAAGCCGAGAAGCGGCCGAAGAAATCCTCGCCGAAATCAATAAGTTGCAAAACGAGTACGAGGCCAGCGCCTCTGATGAAGTTTTGGATACCAACATAATAGGCGCAAAAATAAACTATAAAAATAGAAAAACCTGGCTGACTCTGGTGAGCATGCTGCCCGACCTTGTTAAAACCCGCTGGCGCGAGGGCGTGATCTCCATATCGCCGGAGCTTTTAGCCGAGATGGACGAATATCAAAATGTAACTATGCCTCAACAAACCGAGGCCTACAAATCTATCGGAGACGATGATATCGCCAGGGCGGAGAGTTTGATGGAAAAAATCAAGAGAGAGATAACGGGGAGTTTATAATTTTTTATAAATTTCGTCTATCCTTGCCATTACATTGCTCCAGTCATATTTTTTGACCGTGTCTAACGCGCGGCTAGACAATCTTTCCGCCAAGCTTTTATCGCCCAATAATTTAATTATTGCTTCACTTATTTGCGCAGAATTTTTTGGTTCAACCAATAAGCCGTTCTCGTTGTTTTGGATCACGTCGGGGATACCACCCACGTTGGTGCCAATTACCGGCACGCCACATGCCTGCGCTTCTATAAACACAATGCCCAAGCCCTCCGCCAAAGATGGGCAAATAAAAACTTCCGATTTTTTTATTTCAATCAAAACCCGGCCGTGAGGCAAATTGCCCAACAAGAGCACCGAGTCAGAAATGCTCAACTCTTTTACCATTGCCTCTATCTCTTGCCTTTTATCGCCCTCTCCCACCAGCACCAATTTGGCCTCCGGCTTAAACTTTAAAACCTCGGGCCAGGCAGTAATTAAATAATCCAGGCCCTTCTCCCACGAAAGCCGCGCCACGCAAACCACGCGATTGGTAATTTTTTCCACATCATTGGGGATCTGCGACAAATCAACACCGTTGGGCGTTAAAATAATGTTTTCTTTTTTTACTCCCAAATTCTCCGCCCTCTCAGCCAAAAAGGAACTGATTGCGGTAATAAGATTGGGCGACCGGTGGATCAACCTCCAAAACATTTTTAATAAAAATTGTTTTTGTTTTACCTCACTATCTAGATCTCCGCTTTGCAGAGTTAAAACTCTCTTGGCCTGAGGATATAAAATCTTAACCACAACCAACGCCCCGCCGGCGTAGCTTTCCATAATAGCGTGGGCTATATCGGGCTTGATTTGCCTCACTTGCCAGGCCGCCAAAAACGGATACAGAATTTTATCTATTTTCTTATTCCCCCACCCCACTCTAACCAACTTAAAAGTCGGCCGATTTTCTACAGCAGAGAGAGCCCTGGAAAATCTTCCGGTGATTAATGTAATATCGTAATCGCTCCCCAGCCTCTCGGCGACCCCCTTAACCATCTGCTCGGCTCCGCTCATAAACGGTTCGTAAAAAGTGGAGAGGATGGCTACCTTTTTTTTCATTTTTTGTTTCCTAAATAATACTCGTAGGTTATTTTTAGATTTTCGTCTAAATTATCAACTAAAGTAACGCCCAAGAGCTTCTGCATTTTTGTGGTGTCCGGACTACGATATTTTATTTCGTAATGCCTTGCTGGCATAAACTTTGGCTTTAAATCCTTTCCGCTTATGCGAATTAGTCTTTCCGCCAAATCAATAATGGTGGTCTGGCGCCCGACGCCCACATTTATAACTTGGCCGCTGGACTCCTGTCGTAGGAGAGCGCTAATCGCAACATCGATGTTATCTTTAACATAAATAAAATCTCTAGTTTGGTAACCCTCACCAAAGATTGTTGGTTGTTCGCTTTTTATTATTTGATTTATAAATACGCCCACCACAAAACCGTAAGCCGATGATTCTTGGCGAGGGCCAAAGACATTAAAAAAACGCAGTGAGCAGGTTGGCAATCCGAACTTGTCGTTATAAATCTTCATCATCTTCTCTCCCATCAACTTCACTAGAGCGTAAAGATGCACCCAGTCCGATTGATTACATTCGATATCCTTTTTGTTATCTTCTCTCAGTGGCAACTCTCCAGAATGGCCATAGGCCTCTGAGGAAGAAGCGTAAACAACTTTTTTGACACCGAACTCTTTAGATAGTTTGAGAATGTTTTCTATGCCCACAATATCGGGCAGCACCAAAAGCGGATCTTCGGACACTCGCTTAACGCCCAGCACTGCCGCATAATGAAAAACGTAATCGATTTTATTTTTTTGAAATACTTCCACATGCAAATTTTTGTAATCGTTAGCGTCACCAATAACAAAAGAAAAGTCGGGGTTGCCCTCCAAGTGCTCAATGTTGGCCTTCTGGCCGGTAAATAAATTGTCAAAACAAATTACTTTGGCGCCCAACTCGATAAGGCGCTCGCATAAATGAGAACCGATAAATCCGGCACCGCCGGTCACTAAAATTGTTTTGCCCTTTAGTTCGTTAGATTCATTCATAATATAA
>JAHFLR010000055.1 GCA_023244795.1 bacterium | reverse complement strand
TAGTGATTACTCTGGATTGCGGCATCACTGATTTTGAAGAAATTGAGGAATTGGGCAAACGAAACATAGATGTTGTTATTATTGATCACCACAAGGTGCCGGAGACTCCCCCCAAAGCGCTAGTTATTGTAGATGTGCATCAGCCGGGCGACTCTTACCCTTTTAAAGACTTTTGTGGCGCCGGGGTAGCTTTTAAAACCGTAGAGGCGCTGGTTAAAAAGTGGTCTTTGGGTGGTCATGACAATGAAAAAGTAAAAATTTCTGAGGGATGGGAGAAATGGCTTTTAGATTTAGTAGCCATCGCGACCATTGCCGACATGATGCCCCTGCTGGGAGAAAACCGCCCCCTAGTTTTTTACGGATTAAAAGTTCTTAGAAAAACAAAACGAATTGGGCTCTTGGTTTTGTGCAAAAGATTGAAGATAGACCTTAAAAATATCAATGAGGGGGACGTTGGTTTTATGATTGCGCCGCGCATTAACATTACTAGCCGCATGGGTCATGCCAGCTCTAGCTACTCGTTGCTAACGACCTCTTCGGCAGGCGAGGCAGCAGCGTTGTCCGAACACATTGATTTATTAAATGCGGATAGACGCAAGGCCGTTGACGAAATTTTAAAAGAAGCCGAGGAGAAAATTCAATCTGGCGGCGGTTTAAAAGATATAATTGTTCTGGGCAATATCTCGTGGAAGCCAGGGGTCTTGGGGTTAGCGGCCATGAGAATTATGGAAAAACATCGCAAGCCGGTGTTTTTGTGGGGCAAGGGAGATGCTCCGGAGGTAAAAGGTTCGGCGCGCAGCGGAGCGGGCGTTAACTTGGTAGAGTTAATGAGAGCCACTGCCGAGGGAATTTTTATCCACCCCGGCGGGCATCCTTTTTCGGCCGGTTTCTCTATTAATGCCGAAAAGGTGGAAGATTTAGAAAGAGAACTGTTAATTGCGCTACAAAAAATACCGCATAGCGAGATGGGCGAGGAGGCCATCAACATAGACGAAGAACTAGCTCTAGACCAAGTGGACTGGAATTTTTATTCGGCGCTAGAAAAATTTCAACCCTTTGGTATGATGAACGAAAATTTTAATTTTCTGTTTTCCGATTTGGTGGTAAATAAAGTTAAACAATTTGGCAATGGCGGTATCCATTTGCAGTTGGATTTTAAAAAATCTAATGGGAGGGTTATTTCTGCCATCGGCTTCTTTTCGCCGGAAGCGCATTTTGAGATAATGGCCGGGCAAAAAATAGATCTTATCGCCAAGGTGGAAAAAAACACTTTCCGCGGCGCCAACGAGCTTCGTTTACGGATTGTAGATATACATGTAAAATAAGTTTAATGAAGCGAGAGAAGATTATTATCTATACCGATGGCGGCTCCAGGGGCAACCCGGGCAATGCGGGCGTGGGTGTTTACATTACAGACGAGCACAATAAACCGGTAAAAGAATATTCTAAGGCCATCGGCACAAGAACCAATAACGAGGCCGAGTACGAGGCCGTTATTCTTGCTCTGCAAAAAGTAAAGCACCTCTACGGCAAAGAAGGATCTAAATATTTGGAGATAGAATTAAGAGTAGATAGCCAGCTTATTGCCAGGCAGCTGAAGGGCGAATACAAAGTTAAAATGGAAACGCTGAAGCCTCTTTTTATGGAAGCCTACAATTTAAAAACAGAGTTCGGCCAGGTTGATATTGTAGAAATCCCACGAGAAAAAAATAAAGAAGCCGACAGGCTGGCCAACGAAGCGATGGACGAAAAAAGGACAGCTGCCTTGTTTTAGTTTATGCAGAAGATTTTAACTTCAACCCTCTCCGGTTTTTTGGCCGGAGTTTTTGTTTCCTCTTTTGTAAATTTTGGGTTCGCCCTTGCCGAGCTTTTTGTTTTGGTGGGGGCCGTTTTTCTTTTTGTTTTTAATAAAAAAGCATTGCTGGCGGTTCTGTTTTTTGTTTCTTTCGGCCTTGGAATGTTGAGGTACGAGGTCGGATCCATACAAAATGCCAATCTAGATAAAAGCTTAGAAAGACGAAGCCAGTTTGAGGCGGTTATTGTGCAGGAGCCAGATGAGAGAGAAAATTATACCAAGTATGTGGCAGATGTCGGTGGCAGTAAAATTTTAATTACTGCCAACAGATTTCCAGAATTTAAATATGGAGACAAAATAAAAATCTCGGGGGTTTTAAAAAAGCCGGGGAACATCTCCGATTTTGACTATCAGGCCTATTTGGCCAAAGATGATATTTACTACGAGATGTTTTACCCGAGCATGGATTTTATTTCGGCTGGCAACGGCTCATGGTTAAAACAGCAAATGTTTGCCCTTAAAGATAAATTTTTATCCGCTCTTAATAAAGCCATCCCCGAGCCATACGCCTCTTTTATGGGTGGGCTTACTATCGGCGCCAAAAAGAGCATTCCGCAAAAATTACAAGACGATTTTAAAACCGTTGGCGTTATCCATGTGGTAGTGCTCTCGGGCTACAACATTACCATTGTGGCCGATACGATAATGAAAGGCCTAAGCTTTTTGCCAAAATTCTTTGGCGTGGGTTTTGGCGCGGCGGGTATCATTTTGTTTACCTTAATGACAGGCGCCTCCGCCACCGCCGTGCGCGCCTCTATCATGGCGCTCTTGGCAATTTTAGCCAGAACTACCGGCCGGGTGTACGAGATAACCTTGGCGCTTTTTATGACCGGATTTTTGATGATTATGCAAAACCCGAAGATTTTACGATTTGATACTTCCTTCCAGCTTTCGTTTTTGGCCACCCTCTCGCTGATTTACCTGTCGCCAAAGCTAAAAGAAAAATTCTCTTTTATAACAGAAAAGTGGCAGCTGCGGGAGATCGTGGCCTCCACCGTATCGGCGCAAATTTTTGTGTTGCCATTAATCTTGTATAAAATGGGCAACCTCTCTTTGGTGGCGCTACCGGTTAACTTTTTGATTTTGGCCTTCATCCCCGCCACGATGTTTTTTGGTTTTTTAACTGCCGGCGTTGGCATGATAAGTTATTTTTTAAGCGTTCCCTTGGGATGGGCAAGTTACATTTTTCTGCGTTACGAAATTTTTGTGGTAGAAACTTTTGCCAAGCTTCCTTTTGCCTCTGTCGCCATCAAGCAATTCCCCTTGTGGCTGATGGTGGCGATGTACGCCGGTTATGCCATAATTATTTACAAGATCAATGGAAAAGTTAAAGAGAAATTTTAAATATTATTTTTTAGGTATTTTATTTTTGGCCACGTGCCTAGTTTGGTACGCGGTTTTAGTTGAGAGTAACGACAAATTGAAGGTGGCATTTTTGGATGTCGGCCAAGGCGATGCGATTTTTATTGAGGCGCCGGGCGGCAACCAGATGCTAATAGATGGCGGGCCAAACAAGGCGGTGTTAAGCGCCCTCTCCAAAGTAATGCCATTTTACGACCGCTCCATAGATTTGGTTTTGATGACGCACCCCGATGCCGACCATGCCAACGGGCTAGTTGATGTGCTGGGGAGATACAAAGTTGGCGCGTTTGTGGACTCCGGCGTAACGCCGGAAAAGCCCGTGCATAAAGAAATAGAAAACTTGGTGGCAGAAAAAGGAATTGCCGATTTAAATTTAATAAAGGGGTACAGAATAAATTTAGGCGAGGGCGCTTATGTGGATATTGTTTCTCCGCCGGTAGCGGGAGATAGTGTGGATAGCAACAACGGCTCGGTGGTTGGCCATTTGGTTTATGGCAATAATTCTTTTTTGCTCACCGGCGATATGGAGCAAAAGATGGAGAAGTATTTGGTGGCTACCGGCGCCGATATAAAAAGCGATGTGCTTAAGGTGGGCCACCACGGCTCGCGCACCTCTACCGCGCCGGAGTTTTTGGGGAGCGTTGCGCCCAAGTATGCCGTTATCTCGGTCGGTAAAAACAATAAATACGGCCACCCGCATAGGGAAACAATCAGCACCCTCAACCAATTTGGTGTCTCCACCCTCCAAACAGACCAGCTCGGCACCATTATTTTTGAAAGCGACGGGCAAAATATTTCGCTAGAAAACCAATAAAATAGGCCTTTCCTGAACACTTGCAATTTTCTGCAAGGTATGGTATAATACTACCAGATCTTGAAAACAGCTTGTCGCATACGGCGACCCCCCTATCTCGCGGGTAGCGAGAAACCTTTCGGCGAATAGCCGAGGAAGGAGTAGCATCATGAAGTACGGAGAATTGACGCTCGGGCAGATCGAGGCCATCGTGAACAAGCTCGGCGGGATGGACGGCGTTCGTCGTCTTCTCTCGGGTGGGCAGGTCACCATGGCGGGGTTCTACGCCATCGTCAACCGCGACCTCTCGCTTGCCGAGGCAATCTCGGCCGGCCACTACGACTGGGTGAACCCCGACATCGTCGGGGCGAAGTGGACGCCGTCTCTTGGTAGCGGCTCTAAGGAGGCGCGGTACGAAGTCCTCCACTTCGGCCGGAACATCGAGTCCGACGACGCGGAGGCGGAGATCAAGCGTGACGAGCGCGGTCTCCACTCCGCCGACCTCACGGAAACGCTGGCCTTCGGTGCCAAGTTCCCCGAGGAACAGCGGAAGTACCCGGTCGTGGGTCTCGGGTCCGTGGCGGAGGTCGGCGGCGGTCGCCGCGTGGCGTGCCTCCGCAGGGGCGGCTCCGAGCGGTACCTCGACCTCGGCGGGCGGGGCGGCCGCTGGGGTGGCTCCTGCCGTTTCCTCGCTGTTTACAACAATTAGTCTTAGGGCTCTTGCCCCTTGAGCTTCGGCTCTTGGGAGCTTGGGCCCTCTGGTTCTTCCCGC
>JAHFLR010000054.1 GCA_023244795.1 bacterium | reverse complement strand
ACAAGAGCTCTTCTTTAAGATAAATGCGGGCGTAGCGAAACCTGGTTATCGCGTCTCCCTGTCACGGAGAAGATTGTGGGTTCAAATCCCATCGCCCGCGCAGACCGAAAAAGAATGCCTTGTGGCATTCTTTTTTGTGTCCTGGCGCGGAGAGAAGAAAAGCAAACTGCTTTGCTTTTCGTTGGGATTTGAAGGGTTTTGTGTTATTGCAAAGCAATTGCAAAACCCCGGCGCGCTCCATAAGAGCGCGAAACCCCATCGCCTACAAATACTTTAACTCCTTGAGCGCCTTCTCAAATTTACCCAGCGCGTCTTTGGCCTCCTCCTTGGTTATTTTATAGTCTGCTCCGCCTTCGTCTATTTTTTTTCTGGCCACATGCGCCTCCCAAAGATCTTTTAGATTGGCAAAGTTTTTTTCGTCTATGGATTTTATTTTGTCGCCCAGCGTAATCCCTCTAAAACCAATCCTGTGCATTATGTTGTCTACCAGCGTGTCGGCCTCTACCACCGCCATCTCCCAATCGTCATCACTCCCCCCCTCTAGGCGCCCCTTTATGGCGCTCCAGGTATCTTTTCTGGCCAAGACCGTCTCGGTCTCCTCAAAAAAATCGGAAAAATAAACTCTCTTCCGAGTTTTTAACTCCAAAAGTTTTATTAGGGTAAAAATGACTCCGGCCAGGCCGGCTAAAATTATCGCAAAAGCAAAATATTTTAAGAATCCGGAACCAAAACCAAGAATCTGGTTTATTTTGGCGGACAACCAAGGAGAAAAATTTTCTAAGATATCAAAAAACTTGTTAAAAAAGTATTCTAGATTAAGCCAGGGTACTTGCTGTTGCATTTTCGTATTGTTTACCTAAATAAAACAAGGTGTCCTCCTCAAACCACGAGGCCATCATATGGATACCGATTGGCAGGCCGGATTTTGATTTTCCAGCCGGGATAGATATAGCCGGCACGCCTGCGATTTTAGCCGGTGCTGTAAAAATATCCTCCAGGTACATTTGTAGCGGATTGTTAGACTTTTCTCCTATCTTAAAAGCGGGGGTAGGAGAGGTAGGCGACAAAATAATGCTGACCCCCTGCTCAAAAATCTTTTGGAAATCTTTTTTAATCAAAGCCCGAACTTTTTGCGCCTTATTATAGTAGGCATCGTAATAACCGGCCGAGAGCACATAAGTGCCCAGCATAATCCTTCTGCGCACCTCGTTGCCAAAACCTTTAGTTCTGGTTTCCATATAATCATCAATTAAATTTTTACCCCCAACAGAAAGGCCGTAACGCACTCCGTCAAATCTGGCCATATTAGAGGAAACTTCAGCAGGAACCAAAATATAATAACAAGGAACCGAGTACTTAATGTGAGGCGGGTCTACTTCCACTATCTCGTGGCCCAGCTTACGAAATACTTCCACGGAGTCGTCGAGCGCTTTGTTTACTTCTTCGTCTACGCCGGCACGGTCGTACTTTAAAACTCCAATCTTCATTTTGTGATTATTAGCAGAAATGTTAGACACCGAGTGTTTAACATAATCTACAGAGGTTGAATCCATTTTATCTTGGCCCTTTATAACATTAAATAAAATTTCGGCATCTTCTACCGTTTTGGTGGTGGGGCCAATTTGGTCGAAAGAAGAAGCCATCGCCATTAGGCCGTAGCGCGAGACCGCGCCGTAGGTCGGGCTCAAGCCCACCACCCCGCAAAAGCTCGCCGGCTGCCTTAAGGAGCCACCCGTATCGGAGCCAAGCCCCGCCATGGCCATACCAGAGGCCACGCTGGCGATTGAGCCGCCAGATGAGCCACCTGGGACTCTTTCTAAATCATATGGATTTTTAGTGGGTCCAAAGGCGGAGTTTTCGGTAGAGGCGCCCATGGCAAACTCGTCCATATTTGTTCTGCCCAAAAAAATCGCCCCCGCCCTCTTGAGCTTTTTAATAGCGGTCGCATCGTAGGTGGCGTGATAGTTCTCCAAAATGCGAGAGGCAGATGAGCACAACCTCCCCTTAATCAAAATGTTATCTTTAATCGCCAAGGGGATACCGGCCAGCTCGCCGACATCTTCGCCGTTTTTTATTTTTTCATCCAGCTCCTGCGCCTGTTTTATGGCATCATCAAAAACCTCCAGATACGCGTTGATCTCTTTATTTTTCTCTTCGATTTTTTTTAGATAAGCCGAGACCAGCTCTTGGCACGAAACTTCTTTATTTTTTATCAATTCCCGCGCTTTTTTAATTGTCAGCTTGTTTAAATCAATCATTTGGCAAATACATTTTTTACTTTTACAAATCCTTTGTGTGTTAGGGGCGCCTCTTTTAATAATATCTCCGAGAGGTCGCCGGTGACATTAAAATCGTCGGGGTCGTCTTGGCGCGTTATGTTTTCTTCGGTGGTCATGCGGCCGGCGCTGGGGCCCTCTAGCCCAGACGTATCTACCTCTTCCAACTGGGAGATATAGCTCAAAATTGCCTCAAACTCTTGTTTGAATTTCTCTTTCTCCTTATCGGCCAATTTGATTCTGGCCAAAAGAGCGAGCCTTTCTATGTCTATCTCCATAGACTTTATTATGCCAGCAATTCCTTCACAATTCCACTTACCACACCGCCCTCTGCCCGGCCCCTTATTTGAGCATTAACGGCCCCCATTACCTTGCCGATGTCTTTGGGCCCAGCGGCGCCAGTTTTTTCTATCGCCTCTTTAACCAATTTTTTTATTTCTTCCTCCCCCATCTGCTCCGGCAAATAAGCGGAGAGAATAGCAAACTCTTTTTTCTCCTTTTCGGCCATCTCTGTTCGGCCTTCTCTCTCAAAAATATCTGCCGACTCTTTTCTTTTTCGCGCCTCTTTACCGATTATCTGTAAAACTTCTTCGTCCACCAATTCCCCGTCGCCGCCTTTACCTTTTTTAACAATTTCGGCATTTTTTATTTCTGACTGAAGCATTTTAAGCGTAGAGGATTTAAGCTCCTCTTTGGCCTTAAACGCCTCTATAAAATCCCTTTGTACTTGTTGTTTTAAGCTCATGTATTTATTTTACCATATTTATAAATCCTTTTTCGTCTAAAATTTTAACTCCTAATTTCTGCGCCTTGTCGTATTTAGAGCCCGGCTCCTTGCCGGCCACCACATAATCCGTATTTTTAGAGACACTCTCCACCGCTTCGCCGCCCAACATCCTTATTTTTTCTTTCGCTTCGTCTCGGCTCATGGCTTCCATTGAGCCGGTTAGCACAAATTTTAACCCCCTTAGCTTGGTGCCAATAATCTTTTTTTCTTTTTTAATTTTTACTCGCTCTAGTAGCTTGCTTAAAAACTTTTTATTGTAGCTGTCTCTGAGCCACTCGTAGACGCTCTCCGCCACCACGCCGCCGATGTTGGGCACGGCCTGCAATTCTTCCAAAGTGGCTTTTTGTAATTTTTCCATGGTGCCGAATTTCTCCGCCAGGTCGTGCGCCGTGCGCTCGCCCACGTGCAAAATGCCTAGCGCCGTTAAAAATCTACCAAAGTCTATTTCTCTTTTTTGGTTAATGCTCTCTATTATGTTAGAGGCCGACTTCTCCCCAAACCGCTCCAGGGGCTCGATGT
This sequence comes from bacterium, assembly GCA_023244795.1. Classification (GTDB taxonomy): domain Bacteria; phylum Patescibacteriota; class Minisyncoccia; order UBA9983; family UBA9983; genus JAHFLR01. Next base: position 1,219 of record JAHFLR010000054.1, on the reverse strand, counting down.
CTCCCTCTTTTAAATCAAAGATATCGGCGGCATCTTGGATTAGGCCGTTGTCTAAAAAAGCGCCTAAAATCTTTGGCCCCAAACCGGCAATATCAAAGGCATGCTTGGAAGTAAAATAATACAATGCTCGGCGGTTTTTGACCGGACATTTTTTGTTATAGCATTTGGTAATCGGTCCGCCTTTTTCTCTCCCCACTTCCGAACCGCAAACCGGGCAGCGCGCGGGCATTTTAAATATTTTCTCCTTGCCGGTACGCAGCCCCTTAACTACTTCTACCACTTCCGGTATAACGTCGCCCGCTTTTTGCAAAATTACCGTGTCGCCAATGCGCACGTCTTTCTTTTTAACTTCCTCCTCATTATGCAGAGTCGCTCGACTTACTACCGATCCGGCAATCCTGGTTGGCCGCAAATGCGCCACCGGCGTTAGGGTGCCGGTACGCCCCACTTGCACCTGGATATCCTCCACCACCGTAGTGGTTTGCTGCGCGGGGAATTTAAAAGCAATAGCAAACCTTGGCGCCTTACCGGTATAACCAAGGCGCTCTTGCCAGTCGCGCCTGTTTAGCTTAACCACGATGCCGTCGATATAGTAAGGCAAGCGGTTTTTTTTGCCGCTCCATTCTTTATAAAAAGAGATTACCTCCTCAATGTTTTTACAAAATTTAAAATGATCATTTACCTTAAATCCCAACGCCTGAAGTTTTTTTAATTCTTCGTATTGAGTTTCCGGCAGCTTTTCGCTTGACTGGTCCAGCTCATAAATATAACTGTTTAATTTTCTGGAGGCGGCAACTTTGGAATCTAACTGGCGGATAGAGCCGGCGGCAATGTTGCGCGGATTAGCAAAAAGCGGCAAGCCCTTTTTCTCCTGACCCTTGTTTAGGGCATCGAATTCTTTTTTACTTAACCAGATTTCGCCCTCCACCACCGCATTTATATCTTTCTCCAGCCGTAATGGCACGCTCTCTATTGTTTTAACATTTTGGGTAACATCCTCACCCACCAGCCCGTCTCCTCTCGTAGCCGCCGTTTTTAAAATTCCCTCCTCGTAGGTGAGTACGATTTTAAAACCATCTATTTTAAGCTCGCAAGTATACTCGGCTTGCGGATTTTTTATACCCGCTTCTTTAATCAAAAATCTTTTTACTCTTTCGTCAAAATCTTTTATATCTTGCTCGCTGAAAACATCATCAAACTACCATTCGCTAATTTGGTG
>JAHFLR010000053.1 GCA_023244795.1 bacterium | reverse complement strand
TGGGAATTTTGGTTATCTCTCATGAGTTTGGCCACTTTATTGCGGCCAAAAAAAGCGGTATTCGGGTAGACGAATTTGCTTTTGGTTTTCCGCCCAAGATATTTGGCTACAAAAAAGGAGAAACGACCTATCGTTTTAACTTATTGCCTTTTGGCGGCTATGTAAAAATCCACGAAGAAGATGACGACGAGGAGTTTAAAAATGACCAGCGCAGCTTTGCCAGTAAGCCCATTTGGGTTCGCTCTATGGTCATTGTGGCCGGAGTGGTATTTAATATTGCCCTCGCTTGGGCGGTAACTGTGGGCGGCTATATGATTGGCGCGCCTGTTAGCGCCGACTCTGTTCCCGGTGGAGCTAGTATCAAAAACGTAAAAGTAATAATTGTAGGGGTGCAAGATGGCACGCCTGCCCAAACCGCCAAGCTGCAACCGGGAGATGAGTTGGTAGACTTTGCCACAATAAAAGCGGCCCAAGATTTTATTGCAAAAAACAAGGGCCAAGAAATAGCGCTAAACATCAAAAGAGACGGCGACAATCTTTCCGTTAAAGCTACGCCCTCCACAAACCCGGGCGGGGGCAAGGGGGCGCTGGGTATTGCCATGGACGAAATCGGTATTGTAAGGTTGCCCATCCACAAGGCGCTTTGGGAGGGAACCAAAGCCACTTACTACAAAATAATCGTTATCGCCGGAGCACTGTTTAACTTTATATCGGAGGCAGTGCGCGGAGGCGTTGGTTTTGACCAAGTAGCCGGGCCGGTGGGGATCGTCTCCGCTACCGGCAGCGCGGCGAAACTCGGTTTAACTTTTGTTTTAAATTTAATTGCCCTGCTCTCTATAAACTTGGCGATAATAAATATCTTACCGCTACCGGCCCTAGACGGCGGTAGGTTGCTTTTTTTGCTTATAGAAAAAATAAAGGGTTCGCCGGTTAACCCCAAAATCAGCAGCCTAGTGCACGGAATCGGACTAGTACTTCTATTGACACTCATGGCTATTATTACGTACCATGATATCCTCAAATTGATTTAACTGGGGCGATTGTGATTTAATAGGAGCAGATACTTAATCTAGCTCCTTGGAAAATAGTCCGCCACCTGCGGACTTATAGGAGAAAAGAATTAAAAAAGGAAAGGGAGGCCAAAATGCCCGGAGAGAGATGCGAGCCAGTTTTGATAGAGGCAAAATTTCATATTGCTTTGGAAGATTTGCAGCGAATGCGCGAGCAATCTGCTCAGCTTCGTACCATGACCTCAATTAATTTGCAGGTTGTAGGGCAAATGCTCGGCGATCCTTGTCCCAAAACCATCATTATGCTTAGAGGCGTTGTGCAGTGCATGCTTAACGCTCAGATTTTTCTTAACGCGATGGATGTCGAAGTAGAGAAGATGACCGGCACCATCTTGTCGGCCATGCCGCCAAGGAAAGACTAGCATGATGTGTCCGGCTTGCTTGGAACCCGCTACGAACCTGACCAAAGAGGAACCCGTTTGCGCCAAATGCGCAAAGAAGATGCAAACCCATTTTCTTATCCGATGCCTCGCCTGTGGAACTTGGGGATTTCTTCCCCTTAGCCAGCAGAACCTGTGGCGAATTCGAAACACGCCGGCGGTGGAGGCCATTTACCAAACGGAACATGGCTTCCTCGTATCAACGGCGGTTTGTCCGAGTTGCCATATGGGAGAATACTATGTTCAAGAAGCGCCTACCGGATTGTAGGAGATGAAAATCTCCGGCATACTTAATAATCTTTCGGAGTGTCGCGTTCGATTCCAATGGCTGGGTAGCAGTTTTTGCGGTAAGTACATCCCGCACGAAAGGGCAGACGACGAGATCTTAATCAACCTCGAACTTGAAACTGTTGATACCGCCATCCACGAAGTTCTCCACCGAGAACATAGTCTCTGGAGCGAAAAGAAGGTTATCAAAAAGACCTTTAAGATCCTGCAAAACCTTACCGCCGAACAAATTCACAAAATATTTGCAGCAGTAGTAGAGAGACACAACGAAGTAATCCAAGCGGAAGCCAAAGAAAGAAAACGGAAAGGGAGGCGATAGATGAGCGACAATATGTTGAAGGACCTTGGAATAACCAGGGAACAGCTTCGGAGGATTGCGCAGGGTCGCAGGCGTAAGCCCAAGATTCTGCCGATTGCCATTACCGACAAGGTCTTTACCTTCGGGGTGGTCTCCGATACTCACCTCGGCTCCAACGAGGAACGCCTGGACGAGCTCCACACCTTTTACGACATCTGCCGCAGAGAGAAGATCGCCCACGTGCTTCATGCCGGCGATCTCGTTGCCGGCACAAATGTGTATCGGGGGCAAGAGAACGAGATTCACGTTTACGGTTTTGCGCGGCAGTTAAATTACGCTGCCAAGCATTACCCCCTCGTCCCTGGCATTACCACCCACTTCATTACCGGTAACCATGACCTGGTTTACTGGGTAAGGGCCGGAGTTGATATCGGCGAAGCATTGGCGTTCAAGCGCCCCGACATGATCTACTATGGCCAGGATTGCGCCGATGTTCCCGTTGGCGGAATCAAGGTTCGGTTGCTCCACCCCGGTGGCGGTTCTGCGTATGCCGATTCGTATCATCTGCAGCGCAACATCGCTTCGCTCGAGGGAGGCACCAAGCCCCAGGTTTTGATTATGGGTCATTACCACCGCTCTCTTTACTTGTTCAACCGCAACATCCACGGCTTGCTTGCCGGAACGTTTGAGGGTCAGACGACCTTCCAGCTCCGGAAGAACATCAGCCCGACCGTTGGCGGATGGACAATCAAGATGAGGATTGCCAAGGACAGCCACAACAGCGTGGTGGCGGTCACTCCCACCTTTATTCCTTTCTTCTAAACTCGTGCCGGCTCCCCGCGGAGCCGGCTTTTCTTTTATTTTCTCCTTTTTCCTTGGCTTTGACTTTGCCCAAAAACTGGCTTAAAATAACCGCATGCTTCAATCTACACTCTTCCCCAAAACACTTAGAGATACACCCAAAGACGAAATCTCTACTAACGCTATTTTGCTTACTCGAGCCGGTTTTATAAATAAATTGATGGCCGGAGTTTACACTTATTTGCCGCTGGGCTTAAGGGTGTTAAAAAAAATTGAAAACATTATCCGCAAAGAAATGGAACAAGCAGGCGGACAAGAAATTTTAATGCCATCTCTGCATCCCAAAGAAAATTGGGAGAAGACGGGCCGATGGGAAAGTTTGGATGTACTTTTTAGATTTGTAAGCCATTACACCAAAACAGAATACGCGCTAGGCTCAACACACGAAGAGGTTGTGGTGCCGCTAGTGGGAAATTTTTCTCTTTCTTATAAAAACTTGCCCCTTTATTTATTTCAAATTCAAACAAAATTTAGAGACGAAAAAAGAGCCAAGGCCGGTATTTTGCGCGGGAGAGAATTCTCAATGAAGGATTTGTATTCTTTCCACACAAGCGAGGAAGATTTAAATAAGTACTATGAAAAGATGAAGGGGCATTATATGCAGATCTTCAACACTGTTGGAATCGGCGATGAGACTTTTGAGACCTTCGCTTCCGGGGGCTCCTTTTCCAAATACTCTCATGAGTTCCAGACCATAACGGATTCCGGCGAAGATACGATTTATGTATGCGAAAAATGCAAAATCGGCATAAATAAAGAGATAATTAACGAACAAAACACTTGCCCAAAGTGCGAGGCCAAAGATTTGCAAGAGAAAAAGGCAATTGAGGTGGGGAACATTTTCCCCTTAAAAACAAAGTACTCCGAGCCGTTTAGCCTTAAATTTAAGGCGGAAGACGGCACCCCTAAAGACGTAATTATGGGCTGCTATGGCATGGGCCCTAGCCGTGTAATGGGCACCATTGTGGAGGTCCACAATGACGAACGCGGCATCATTTGGCCAGAGGCGGTGGCGCCGTTTAGGGTCCATTTAATAGGGCTGGGTAACGCCATGGCAGACGCGCATAAACTGTACACCAAACTATTATCTGAAAAAGTAGAGGTTCTTTTTGACGACCGAACAGAAATCAGCGCCGGAGAAAAATTCGCCGATGCCGATTTAATTGGCATTCCGTACCGGGTAGTAGTTAGCGAAAAAACATTAAAAGAAAATAAAGTCGAAATAAAAAAGAGAAGCGAAAAGGAACCCAAACTCATTTCCGAAGAGGAATTACTAAATTATGTTGGATAGATTATACAAACTATTTTCCACCGATATCGGGATTGACCTGGGCACGGCAACGACCCTGGTTTATGTAAAAGGGCAGGGCATCGTAATCAACGAGCCATCGGTGGTGGCCATTAATCAAAAAACTGGGCAGGTTGTGGCAATCGGAAGCGAAGCAAAAAAAATGCTCGGCCGCACCCCCGCTCACATCAGTGCCATCAGGCCGCTAGTGGAAGGCGTGATTTCCGATTTTGAGGTGACACAGGAAATGTTGGCTTACTTTATTAAAAAAGTTTCTAAAGGAAGAAAATTTTTTGTCGGCCCAAGAGTGGTGGTTGGCGTACCCTCCGGTATCACCAACGTGGAAATCAGAGCAGTAAGAGACGCCGCTAAAAACGCCGGCGCCCGGGAGGTCCACATAGTGGAAGAGCCCATGGCGGCCGCCATTGGAGTGCGCTTGCCAATTAACGAACCGATTGGCAACATGGTTATAGACATCGGGGGAGGCACTACCGACATTGCCGTAATCTCACTTGGTGGAATTGTCGTTTCCAAGAGCCTGCGGATTGCCGGAGATAAGTTAAACAACGATATCATCCAATATGCCAGAGACGAATTTAAAATTGTGCTGGGAGAGAAAACGGCCGAAGAAGTAAAAATGGCGATTGGGTCGGTAATAAAAAACGGAGAGGGGTTGGAGGCCACCATTAGAGGCAGAGACCTAATTACCGGTTTACCCAGGGAAGTCATCGTTACGGATTCTGATATCAGAGAGGCAATTATTAAATCG